>NZ_KQ033901.1:5025841-5153992 GCF_000969705.1 Nitriliruptor alkaliphilus DSM 45188 | reverse complement strand
GTGGCGTTGAGCGCCAACAGGTTGGTCTGCTCCGCGATCGACGTGATCACCTCGATCACCTTCCCGATCTGCGCCGAGCTCTCACCCAGCTTCGCCACGTTCTCGTTGGTCACCTCCACGGAGCGGACCGCCTCGGCGGCGACCTTCGAGGCATCGGAGGACGAGGTCGCGATCTCACGCACCGACGCCGACATCTCCTCCACCGCCGTCGCCACCGTCTGCACGTTGTGACTGACCTGCTCACCAGCCGCCGCGACCACGTTGGCCTGCGTCGCGGTCTCCTCCGCCGCAGCCCCCACCTGCGACGCCACCGCAGCCAGATCCTCCGACGAGGTGTTCAGCTGGTCCGCGCTCTGCGAGACCCTGCGCGAGATCGACCCGGCCAGCAGCCAGGAGCCGACGGCGATCAGCACGGACAGGAGCCCCGCCGCGGTCAGCGACAGCGTGCGCCGGCGGTTGGCATCGCTCAGCGCGGAGAGGTACCGCTCCTCTGCATCGTGCTCGATGATGTCGACCAGGTCGTGGGCGGAGCCGGCAGCCACACCCCACGCATCGACGGCCGCAACGTCGGCGGCACGCGCCGCGTCGAGGTCACCTGCGGCGAGCAACGCGTGCGCGTCCGCCCACGTGGCCTGGGCGAGCGAGAACGTCCTGACGAGGTCGTCGTAGGCCACGCGCTCGGCATCGTCCAACGGCTCACTGCCGAGCTCGTCGAGCGCGGCGAGCGTCGTCACCTCCACCTCACCGAACGCCTCGAGGGCGGCGGTCCTGATGGCGAGGTCGTCGCTGTAGATGGAGCGCGAGAACTCGCCATCGAGATCCCCGAGGAGGACCGCGATCGCCAGCGACTGCTCCACGAAAGCCAGACTGCTGTCGTGCATGTCGACGAGGTCCGCCTTGACCGACGCCAACCCCTGCAGCAGGTAGAGCGAGAGCAGGACGAAGGCCACCAGGACGCTGGCGAAGCCGCCGAGCAGCGTGTTACGGAGGGAGAAGCGGGCCAGCATGGGTGG
Organism: Nitriliruptor alkaliphilus DSM 45188; assembly: GCF_000969705.1. Taxonomy (GTDB): domain Bacteria; phylum Actinomycetota; class Nitriliruptoria; order Nitriliruptorales; family Nitriliruptoraceae; genus Nitriliruptor; species Nitriliruptor alkaliphilus. The sequence continues at coordinate 5,152,979 of NZ_KQ033901.1, read as the reverse complement.
CCTCCTGTGCGTAGCGGATCACACGGTCGCCCCCACGGCCGCTCGAGCTCGATCGAGCCCTCGTCAGGGGTGGTCGGCTCGCCACCCGGTGGCGAAAGGGAGCGTGCGGCGATGGCGTTCTGCCGCGCTGCGGTCTCCGCTCCACGCGCGCGAACGACACGTGGCCGCCACCCGGAGGTGACGGCCACGTGGTGCGGCGGTGTCGGTCGGGTTCAGCTCGCCTGGGGGAGGCGGACCACCTGATCGACGTCGAGGATCAGCAGCAGCCGGTCCTCGAGCTTGTAGGCGCCGGTCAACAGCTCACGGGCCACACCATCCAGCGTGTCCGGCGGCGTCTCGAAGGCCGCGTCGTCGACGTGCACGACGTCGCCGATCTCGTCGACGAGCAGGCTGAGCGCTCCGTCGCCGGTGCGCACGACCACGTTCATGCCAGGGGTCTCATCGGGACGTGTGGGCAGCTCCAGCCGGCGTCGCAGGTCGATGGCGGTGACGATCTGACCCCGCAGGTTGATGAGGCCTTCGACGACGCGGTTGGCGCGCGGGACGGCGGTCAGCGCCTGCGGGCGGATCACCTCCTGGACCCGCTGCACCTCGATGCCGAAGGTCAGGTCCGCGAGGCGGAAGGTGCAGAACTCGGTGGCGGCCACGTCAGGCTCCCTGGTAGGCGGCGGACCGGTCGACGGTCGCACCGATGACGGCGTGGGTGTCGATGACATCGGTGACACGGCCCTGGATCACGGCCGAGCCGAGGATCCCGTGGCTGGTGCTGCCGTCGCCGAGGTCGATCCGTTCCTCGACGATGTCGAGGATGCTGCTGACCACCAGGCCGACGTCGCGACCCGCGACGTGCTGGACGACCACGTTGATCGGCTGCGGCTCGCCATCGCCGGCCCATCCGCCGAACCCGAGCGTCTGCGCCAGGCGTACCAGCGGCAGGATCTCGCCGCGGTACTGGACGACCTCCTGGCTGCCGGCCCACTCGATGGTGTCGGCTTCGAACTCCTCGAGGCGCGCCACGTCGGCGAGGGTGATGGCGGCACGCCGTTCGTCGGCGCCGTCGCTGTCGCGGAGCCCGACGAGCAGCAGCGTGCTGCGGTCGTCGCCGGTCGTGTCGGCCTGCTCGGCGTCGTCGTGCCCGGCCGAACGATCGCGGGCTCCGGTCACGACACGCGCCCGTTGCGCGATGCCGAGGACGTCGAGGATGAGCGAGACGCGGCCGTCACCCATGATGGTCGCGCCGGCGAAGATCGTCGTGTCCTTCAGGTGCGAGCCGAGCGGCTTGACGACGATCTCCTGGGTGTCGTTGATCTCGTCGACCACGAGGCCGAACTGCTGGCCGTCGGCCTGCAGGACCACGATGTTGATGACGTCGCGCCCGCCTTCGTCGTCGTCGGCGGCTGGCTGGCCGAGCTCGTCACGCAGCCCCACGATGGGCAGCAGACGACCGCGCAGCCGGTGGACCGGCGTGCCGTGGATCAGCTCGATGCCGGCCCGAGCCTGCTCCCCCTCGAGCCGGACGAGCTCGAGCAGGCTCAGCTGCGGGATCGCGTACCGCTCCCCGCGGCTGGTCACCACGAGGGCCGGGATGATCGCGAGGGTCAGCGGGATCTTGACCTTGAAGGTGGTACCGACGCCGACCTCGGTCTGGACGTCGACGGCGCCGCCGATGCGTTCGATGTTGGTGCGGACCACGTCCATCCCGACACCGCGACCCGAGACGTTGGTGACCTCCTTGGCCGTCGACAGACCAGCCTCGAAGATCAGCTGCAGCGCCTCGTGGTCGCCCATCTCGGCGGCCTGCGTGGCGGTGATCACACCCTTGTCGAGCGCCTTGGCCTTGATGCGGGCGACGTCGATGCCGGCGCCATCGTCGGCGATCTCGATGTTGACCTGCCCGCCCTCGTGGAAGGCTCGCAGGACGAGACGTCCGGTCGCCGACTTGCCGGCGGCGGTCCGGGCCTCGGCGGTCTCGATGCCGTGGTCGACGGCGTTGCGCACGAGGTGGGTGAGCGGGTCCTTGATGGCCTCGATGATGGTCTTGTCGAGCTCGGTCTCCTGACCCTCCATCACGAGGTCGACCTGCTTGCCGATCGAGAGCGACAGGTCGCGCACGACGCGCGGGAGCTTGCCCCACACGTTGCCGATGGGCTGCATGCGCGTCTTCATCACGCCTTCCTGCAGCTCGGTGGTGATCAGGTTGAGCCGCTGGGATGCGTTGGCGAACCCGCTGTCCTGCTCCTGGGTGACCAGCTGCACGATCTGGTTGCGGGCCAGGACGAGCTCACCGACCAGGTTCATCAGCTCGTCGAGCAGCCCGACGTCGACACGGATCGAGCTGTCGCTCAGGCTCCGGGCGGCCGCCTGGTTGGCCAGGGCGCTGTCGACCTCCGCCGGTGGAACCTCGCCTTGCCCGACCAGGATCTCCCCGATGGGCCGCTCGTCCCCGAGCTCCTGCTGGTGCAGGGCGAGGTGGACCTGGCTGTCGTCGGCGGCGCCGGCCCCGACGAGCAGTTCCCCGAGCCGAGCGTCCCCGGCAGCGACCGGCTCATCGGTGGGGGCGGCGGTCTCGTCGGTGGGTGCGACCGCTTCACCGGCGTGCAGCCGCTCGAGGGTGGCGACCAGGTCGCCGTGCTCGGAGGGGCCCTCCTCGCCGGTGGCCTCGATGTCGGCCAACATCGCGCGGACCGCATCCCCGGTGGCGAGCAGCGCACTCGCGATCTCGCCGGTGACCACGAGGTCACCCTCACGCAGGCGACCGAGCAGGTTCTCGGCGACGTGCGCGACCGACTGGAGGCGTTCGAACCCGAAGAACCCGCACGTGCCCTTGATGGTGTGGACCGTACGGAAGATGGAGCTGAGCACCTCCACGTCGGTGGGATCGCGCTCCAGCGCGAGGAGGTCCTCGTCGTACCGATCGAGGTTCTCGTAGCTCTCGACCAGGAACTCGCCGACGATCTCGTCGAGCTCGGACATGGCAGCCTCCAGGTAGCCGCCACCAGCGGGCGGAACGCTCGACATCGCGACGAACCATCACGACCTGAGCCACCGGTCGGCGCGCAGCCCCCGAGGTCAAGCGGTCCCGAGCAACCGTGCCACGTCGCCCTCGTCGAGGAGCGCCCCGAGCTGGAGCAACAACGCCCCCACGATCAGGTCGACGATCTCGTCGCGGCCGACCCCACCGTCGACCAACCAGGTCACCACGATCTCCTCGGACGCGGCGACCCACCCGCGCACCACCAGCCGCAGCGCCGGCGGGACGGGCTCGACGTCGACCCCGTCGAGGACGCGCTCGACCAGCACGCCGCGGGTCCGTTCGCTGACGGCCCGCAGGGCAGGTTCCCCGCTCGCGGCGCCCCGCACCAGCGACAGGTAGGCCTCACGACGGGCCGCGACGTGGTCGAGGAAGCGTTCGACACCGCCGCGGAGCTGCTCGGTGACGGTCGCATCAGGGTCCGTCTCGGTGGCCTCCAGCAGCAGCTGGGCGGCGTGCTCGGCGACGGCCACCTGGAAGTCGCGCTTGGTGGGGAAGTAGTGGAACAGCAGCCCGCGCGAGATGCCCGCCTCGGCAGCCACGTCATCGACCGACACCTCCTCGAACGACGAGGCGGCGACCAGGTCGTGGCCGAGGGTCACCAGCTGCTCGCGGCGCGCCTCGCGGCTGAGCCTCGCGCCCGTCGCTGCCACAGCATCCTCCATCGCCCCACGCTCGTACCACGGTCGTACCAGGGTCGCACGACGGTCGCGCCACGGTCGTACCACCGTCCTTGTTGACCGTTGCTCAACGCTACCGGTACGGTGGCCGTCGAGCAACGCTCGATGATGACGGACCAGGAGCCCGAACGTGCGCAGCTTCTCCGGACGGACCGCCGTGGTGACGGGAGCCGGCTCCGGCATCGGTCGGGCGCTCGCGCACGAGCTCGCCCGCCGGGGCGCGAAGGTCGCCGCCTCCGACGTCGACGTGGCCGGCCTCGAGGCGACGGTGACCGCGATCACCGAACTCGGCGGAACGGCTCGTGGCTGGTCGCTGAACGTCACCGAGGCGCACGCCGTCGAGGCGCACGCCGCCGAGGTGGTCGCGACCTTCGGGTCCGCCGACCTCGTCATCAACAACGCCGGCGTGGCCCTCGCGGCGCGAGCGGTCGAACAGACCACCAAGGAGGTCACGAAGGTCGTCGACGTCGACCTGCTCGGTGTCGTGCACGGCACCCAGGCGTTCCTGCCGTACCTGCTGGCTTCCGGGGACGGCCACCTGGTGAACATCTCGAGCCTGTTCGGGCTGGTCGCGATGCCCTACAACAGCGCGTACAACGCGGCCAAGTTCGGCGTCCGGGGCTACACCGAGTCGATCGCCATCGAGCTGGCGGCGGCCCGGGCTCCGGTGGGTGTGACCTGCGTGCACCCCGGGGGCGTCGCGACCGCCATCGCGCAGAACGCCGAACGACCGGCGCACAACGACGGCCTGGCCACCGCCTTCGAGCAGGCGCTGCGGATGCCACCACACCGCGCGGCGACGATCATCCTGCGCGGCGTCCAGCGCGGTCGCCGGCGACAGCTGGTCGGCGCCGACGCGTGGGCCCTGCACGTCGGCCAGACGCTGCTGGGGGCCCGGTGGATGGACGTGATGGGTGTGCTCGGCCGTCAGGTCGTCCCCCGCCACGCGGCCTGAACGGTCACGCGGCCACGTCCTGCGGGACCTCCACCTGCCGCACCACGAGCGGTGGCTGGCGCTCGGAGGGGACCAGGACGTAGTCGTCCTCGTCGCCGACCACCCCTCCGTCGAGGGCGTCGAGCGCGCCCCGCCGGTACCGGAAGACGTCGTAACCGTGCTCGGTCACCGCGTCGAGGACGTCCTGCGCGGTCGCCTCGTACCGCGCCTGGTGCAGATCGTCAGCCTCCACGAGGACCAGCGGCCGGTGCCGCTCCAAGGTCCGGTGCGCGCCGGCGAGGGCGGCGAGCTCCGCGCCCTCGACGTCGATCTTCACCACGTCGACACGGCCCAGGCCCTCCTCGGCGACGATGTCGTCGAGACGACGCGTGCGGACCGACAGCTCGCGGTGCGGCAGCCTCGAGAAGGCCGCGGTGCGGTCGAGGTCGATCGTGGTGCCGGGCAGGTGGGCCCGTGTCGGCACCATCGGGATGCGCAGCGGTAGCTCACCCTCCGCCTCGGCCAGTGCGATGGGCAGCAGGCGGGTGCGGTCGGCGACGCCGGCCAGCCGGGCGAGCCGGCCGACCGCCCGCAGGGATCGGGGCCGCGGCTCGATGCCGAGGACGCGACCGGTCGGGCCGACAGCCTTGGCCATCACCAGCAGGTGCGCACCCCCGGCCGCGCCGACGTCGATGCAGGTCATGCCGGGCTCGATCACCTGCGCGAGCAGGAACAGCTCCTTCTCGAGGAACGGGACGCGGTCGACGGCGCGCTCCAGCCGACTCGGACGTCCGTCGTCGGTCGCAGCATCCGGGCGAGCGGTGCCTGTCACGTGGGTCCCTTCCCTGTCGGGTGGGCGCCCATGGACGCAACCCGGTGTCGCCTCGTGCGCGCGAAACTACGGTGCTGTGGGCGTCAGCGCGGCCACCGCCACGGCCAGTGGGTCGGTGCCCGAAAGGACCTCGAAGGTCGCACCGACGGCCGCTGGCTCGGTCAGGCAGGCGGCCAGGACGGCCGCCACATCGGCGCGTGGGATCGTCCGCTCGCCGCGGTCGGCCTCGGGGATGCGCGGCTGGCCGATCCGGATCTCACCGGTCCCTGGCTCGTCGGTGAGCCGCCCGGGACGGACCACGGACCAGCTGATCGGTGCGGCACGCAGGATCCGGTCGGCAGCGTGCTTGGCGGCGAGGTAGGGCGCCATCGCCTCGCTCGAGCTCCAGGGGTCGTCAGCGGCCATGGAGGACAGCATCACGTAGCGGGCGACACCAGCTTCCACCGCGGCGTCGATCGTGCGCACCGCCCCGTGGAGGTCGACGACCAGCGTCTGGTCCTTCCCGGTGGCGCTCCCGCTGCCGGCGCAGAAGGCGACCACGTCGACACCTCGGGTCGCGTCGGTGAGTGCCGTGAGGTCCGGGTCCGTGAGGTCGCCGGGTACCACCTCGACGCCCGCCTCGGCGAGCGGGGCGCCCTTCTCCGGGTCGCGCACGAGGGCACGGACCGCGTGGCCGTCGGCGAGGAGGTGGTCGACGAGGAGGCGGCCGGTGCCGCCGGTGGCGCCGAGGACGAGGACGAGCACGGGGCAGCTCCGGTGATCGACGGTGGCGGGGATGGTGGACCCGAGGTTGGTCGCCGGCGAGGACCGCCGCTCGCTCGCGGCGGCCCCGCGGCCACCGTCCGACGCCGCCACGGCGCTCGGAGCGGCCGAGGTCGCCATCGCGGCGAACCGCCGTCGTCGGCGCCTCGCTGACACGCTGGCCGTGCCGTCGCGCAGCTAGCCTCGTGGCCCGCGCGCCCGTAGCTCAGCTGGACAGAGCATCGGACTTCTAATCCGACGGTCGCAGGTTCGAACCCTGCCGGGCGCACCCCACGGAACCGCAGGTCAGCGGCGGTTCCGTCGTTTCGTCGCCCCTCCCGATGGTGCGGTCGGCCCGGCATCTTCTGGCCTTCTTCTGCCGAGGTCCGGGCGTCGCGACTGCACCTGCTCGACCGGCCCGCGCAGCATCGACCCGAATGCCGACGCCGCCGCCTCGTTCATCCGCGGCAGCACGTGCGAGTAGGCGTCGAGCGTGATCGCGATGTTCACGTGTCCGAGCCGCTCGCTCACGACCTTCGCCGGCACCCCGGCGAGGAGACTGGTCACGAGCGGTGTTCGGAACGTGTCGAGTGCCTGCTCGGACCGTGTAGCGGTGCTGCTATCTGGCGGCTGTGTCATGGCGTGCGTGGGCGAGGTCGCGCGTCGTCCGGCGCGGCCGTCGATACCGAGCTTGCCGATCGCGGACCGTGGACCGGCCGGCCGCCGCGCGGTGCGCTGACGAGGTCGGCCGGGTTCCGTGCCGGCAGCCCGGAGCGGACCGCGTCGCGCCGCGATCGCCGGCGTCCGCTCCGCTGGCTCAGGCGGCTGGCCCGGACCGACCTCCCGCTGTGCTCCAGGATCCTCAGACGGTCTTCCCCGCTGCACGACGAGCCCGTCCTCGCCAGCGCCCGCGCAGCACGCCGACCGGCGTGACGATCGAGACGTTGACCGATGCGCCGCACCCCGGGCGCTCGTCGCACAGGACCGGACGGCGAGCACGGGCAACCTTGACCCCTTCGCGCCGAGGGGCGCATGGTCTTCGAGTAGGGGAAAGCCCTGCACCGAGTGGTGTGAGGCAGAGAACCGTCGGACGCCATCTGGCCGCCTGTCCGTCGGGGAGCCAATGGCGGAACCGGCACACCTTTCCGAGCGGACGCGCGGGGCGCGTCCGGAAAGGTCACACCATGCGCAGGATCACGACCGTGCTCGCCATGACGCTGTTGGTGATGAGCATGCTGGCGGGTCCGGCTCTCGCTCAGCCACTGCCCGAGAACTGTGAACGCGTGCAAGGCACCGTGACGTGCACAACCGAAGAGGGCCCCGGCGAGAACCAGGCCGGAGTGGGGTGCACCACGGAGACCGAGACGAAGGGGAACACGACCAACACGAGCCCCACACCTCAGAACCTCGAGACGACGGAAGAGCAGAACCCGGAGGGCGCCCAGGGCGACCCCATCACCTGCTGAGCTGATCGCTACGACGACGGGGCGCGGTCCAGCCTGGCGTCGGACCGGCGCCCCGTCCCACGCCCCTTCGCGATCGGGGCGGTGCGAGACACCGGAGCGCATGATCGGCTGCTCGTCGTGGCCTCGACCTCGGTTGGTCCGCGGAACGCCTCGTCGCCTATCGTTCCGTTCGGAGGTCGGCCGAGGGGCAGGTGTGGGGCCGTCACCGCCGCGGACGCGCACGCCACGGGTGGGGATCGTCGGGACGGGGTTCTCCGGCGTCGAGGTGGTCCGGGCCGTGTGGTCGGACGCGACCGCCACCTGGGACCTCCACCTCGACGACGGGCAGGTGCTCGAGGTCGCCGTCGTCATGACCGGGACCGGACAGCTGAACCGCCCGGAGGGACGCTGGCCCGCACGCGCTGCGCGGGCTCCTGCCCGGCCTCGTGCCGATCAGCGAGGAACCGATCGCGTGGCGCGCCGACCCGGCCAACGCCGTACCGGACGCCCGGTGGGTCAACCAGGCGCCGGACCCGACCCATCCGACGGTCGCAGGTTCGAACCTGCCGGGCGCACCCCGCCGAGCCGCTCAACCCGGCGAGCGCCCTGCCGATAGGTGGGGTACCCGGCGGCGAGGTGATGGACGTGCCCGACCTGAAGACGATCGAGCGGTGGCTGACGGCCGCCCTCCACTTCGACGAGCTCGACGACGCGGTGCAGCTCTTCTCGCCCTGCTGAGCTCAGCGCGACGCCGACGGCCCACCCGGTTCGTCGGGCACGTCACCGAGGCCGACCAGCAGACGGCGGAGCAGGTCGGCGAGCTGCCCCCGCTCGCTCGCATCCAGGGGAGCCAGCAGGCGCTGTTCGTTGACCACGTGGTCCTCGACGGCGGCGTCGACCAGCTCGCGCCCCTGCTCGGTCAGCGTGATCAGGACGCTGCGCCGGTTGTTCGGATCGGTCTCACGTGACACCAGGCCCTTGGCGACCAGGCGGTCGACCCGGTTGGTGATCGCGCCCGACGTGACCATCGTCGACCCGACGAGCCCCCCGGGCGTGAGGCGGTAGGGCGCACCGGCCCGCCGGAGCGTCGCCAGGATGTCGAACTCCCCCCGCTGGAGGCCGTGCTCGGCGAAGACCTCGTCGAGGCCCTCGCCGAGCAGCCGCGCCGCCCGCGAGATCCGACCCACGACGTCCATCGGCGAGGGGTCGATGTCGGGCCGTTCGGTCCGCCACTGCGCGACGATCCGGTCGACGGCATCTCCCACGGCGTGATCCTTCAACGTCGAACTGTTCGACATCAGCCTACCGAGGGGTTATCTTCAACGTTGAACAGTTCAACGTTGAGGATACTGACGTGACACGCGCCGCCCCCACCCTCCACGCTCCCGCTCCCGCCCCGCCCGTGCCCCCCGCCCCGGGGGCGGTCCCGGCGAAGCTCCTCGGGCTCACCCTGCTGACCGCCCTCGCGCCCGTGGCGTGGGGGACCACCTACCTCGTCACCACCGAGCTCCTCCCACCGGGGCGTCCGCTGCTGGCCGGCACGCTGCGGGCGCTGCCCGCCGGCCTCGCCCTCCTGGCCCTCACCCGGACCCTGCCACGGGGTGACTGGTGGTGGCGTGCCGCCGTCCTCGGCACGCTCAACATCGGTGGCTTCTTCGCGCTGCTCTTCCTCGCCGCCTACCGGCTGCCCGGCGGGGTCGCGGCCACCCTCGGCGCCCTCGGACCCCTGATCGTCGCCGGGCTGGCCTTCGTCATCCTCCAGGAACGACCGACCCGCTGGCGCCTCGGCTGGGGTGTCGCCGGCGGGCTCGGCGTCGCCACCATGGTCCTGCGCGGCGAGGTGCACCTCGACGCCGTGGGGCTGGGCGCGGGGCTGGCCGGCACCGCGGTCATGGCAGCCGGCGTGGTGCTCACCAAGCGGTGGGTCCGCCCCGTGGGGCTGCTGCCCTTCACCGGCTGGCAGCTGACCGCGGGCGGGCTGTTTCTGCTCCCGCTCTCCCTGCTCGTCGAAGGCGCCCCGCCGGCGATGGACGGCAGCGCCGTGCTCGGGTACGGGTGGCTCGCCATCGTCGGGACCCTCGTGGCCTACGTCCTCTGGTTCCAGGGCCTCGACCGGCTCCCCGTCGCGCCCCTGTCGTTCCTGCCCCTCCTCTCCCCCGCCGTCGCGACCGGTCTCGGCTGGCTGGTGCTCGGCCAGGCGCTCACCGTCGCCCAGACCCTCGGCTTCGCGCTCGCACTGACCGCCATCGCCGCCGCCCAGCTCGACCCGACCAGGAGGCGCTGACGTACGGACCAGGTGCGTCCGGCGTGGACTGGATCCACCTCAGCCCACGGCCCTCACCGTCGCCCCGTCCCGGTCGGCCGGCCGCCACGCGCGCCGCGCGTCCACGAGCACGTAGACGACCACCAGCGCGATCGTCAGCAGCCCGTCCGCGACGGCGACCTCAGCGGCATCGGCGGCCTCGGGTCGGGCGAGGGCGAAGAGGGTCAGGGCCAGCTTGTGGGCGATCGCGAGCTCGAGCACGCCGGGGTACCCGGTCGGCCGCCACGCGAGCAGGGCGAACAGGCCCGCGAAGACGGCCAGGCCGAACCCGCGCCACGCCGCCACCATGCTGACCTCGAGGCTCGCACCGGACAGGTCGGCGATCGCCGTCACGGCGCCACCGGCGGCGGCTACGGCGGCCATGGCCAGGAGGATGCGACCGGCGGTCGTCCGCCGGTCCGCAGCGGGGTTCGCCATCAGCGTGCTCCGGTTTCCGATACTGAGGTATCGTAACCCACCCGGGCCGAGCGGTGTCACCCTGCCAGCGCCCCACGCAGGACCGTGTCGACGAGGGTCGCTGCGTAGGCCTCCCCCAGGGGTTCCCCGGTGACCAGCACGTGGTAGTAGAGGGCGCCGGCCAGCTGATCGACGATCGTGGTGACCGGGACGTCGGCCCGCAGCTGTCCGCGTTCGACGCCCGCCTCGACGATGCCACCGATCTGGCGGCGCCGGTCGGCCCACAGCTCCCGGACCGGCGCGGCGAGGTCCGGATCCTCGGCGACCGCGGCGGCGAGCTGCGCGGCCAGCTGGCGCACCAGGGGCGGATCGAGGGCGGCCGCGAGGCGGGTGGTGAACGTGACGAGATCGGCGCGGACGTCACCGGTCGACGGGGTGCCGATCTCGTGCTGCCCGCGAGCGAGGATCGCGACGAGCAGGTGCGCCCGCGTCGGCCACCGGCGGTACAGGGTGGTCTTGGCCACCCCCACTTGCTCGGCGAGCGCATCCATGCGCAGGGCGGGGAGTCCGCCGGCGACCAGCTGCTCGGCCGCGACCTCGAGGACGGCCTCGTCGATGCCCGGGTCGCGCGGCCGGCCCGGAGCCCCCCTCCCGCGCGCGCCGTCGGTCACGGGGTCACACCCGCACGCGGCGTGCCGCTCACGCGGTGGACGCCTCGTAGATGCTGCGCACCGCGAGGTCGAGTGCGGCATCGAACTCGTCGTCGCTCTGGTCGGCTGCCAGCTCGCCGATCAGCGCACGCGAGAACGAGGCGATCAACCCCGGGTTGCGAGCCAGCCGCTGGTTGGCCTCATCACGGCTGTAGCCACCCGAGAGCGCGACCACCCGGAGGACCCGGGGGTGATCGATCAGTGGGGTGTAGAAGCCGTCCACCGTCGGGATCGTGAGCTTGAGCATCACCTGGCGGTCGTCCGGCAGCTGGTCGAGGTGGGCGGTGATGCGCTCGCGGAGCAGCTCCTCGGCGTCGGCCTTGTCCGGCGCGTGGATGTCGACCTCCGGCTCGAGGATCGGGACGAGCCCGGCATCGAGGATGCGACGCCCGACCTCGAACTGCTGGTCGACGATCCGCTCGATCCCACCGGCGTCGGCACGCCCCACCACCGAGCGCATCTTGGTGCCGAACACCTCGTGCCCCACCGCGCGGTCGAGGAGGTCGTCGAGCTTCGTCAGCGGCTTCATCAGCTGGACCCCGTCGGCTTCGTCGGCCAGGCCCTGGTCGACCTTCACGAACGGGACGATGCCCTTGGTACGCCACAGGTAGGTCGCGGACGGCACCCCCTCGATCTCGCGCGCCATGGTCCCCTCGAAGAGGATCGCGCCGAGGACCCGGTCACCGGTGAACGTCGGCGACGTCACGATCCGGCTGCGCATTTGGTGGACGAGGTCGAACATCTCGTCGTCGTTGGTGTACGCGTCACGTGGCACGCCGTACTGCTCGAGCGCCTTCGGTGTCGACCCCCCGCTCTGGTCGAGGGCGGCGATGAACCCGTCGCCGTTCGCCACCTGGTCGTACATCTCGCTGTCCACGGGACCTCCGTTCGCGCGTCGATCGTCGTCCGCCGGTGTGTACCCGGTCACGACCTCCGCACGCCAGCCGGTCGCAGGGCTCTCCGGTCACCAGGCGCCGAGGTCACGTACCGCTGGAGACCAACCGGAACCGGTGCTCGGGGCGCCCGGTGCTGCCGTAGCGGAGCCGGCGCTCGACCTGGCCAGCCTCCACCAGGTACTCCAGGTACCGGCGGGCGGTCGCGCGGCTCACCCCGCAACTGGCCGCGACCTCGGCAGCCGAGGCCGCTCGGTCCAGCGCCCTCAGACCCTCGACGACCACCTCCAGCGTCGGGCCGGCCACGCCCTTCGGTGGCGCGCTCGGTGCCGGGCGGAGGGCCCCGTAGAGGCGGTCGACGGCGGCCTGGTCCGCTGACTGCCCCGGGTCGAGCTGGGCGCGCCACGCCCGGTACTGCTCGAGCTTCTCGCGGAACGTCGGGAAGGTGAACGGCTTGACGAGGTAGTGGAGCGCCCCGCGCTGGATCGCCGTCCGCACCGTGTCCACGTCACGAGCGGCCGTGACGAACAGCAGGTCCGGCTGCGGTTCGGGGAAGGTCCGGATGACCTTGGCGACGTCGAGCCCCGACCGGTCGGGAAGGTAGACGTCCAGGAGGACCAGGTCCGGACGCAGCGACCGCGTCTGCTCGATCGCATCCGCAGCGCTCAGCGCCCGACCGACGGCTCCGAAGCCCTCGACCCGGTCGACGTAGCCGACGTGCAGGTCGGCGACCCGGAAGTCGTCGTCGACGACCAGCGTGCGGATCACGGCGACACCACGTCGCGGGCGGACGGCTGGAGCCCGGCGATCGGGATGCGCACGGTGAACACCGCGCCGTCATCGCCACGGACGTCGATCTGCCCACCGAGCCGCGTCACGACCTGGCTCACCAGCGCCAGCCCGAGGCCGCGGTCCTCGCCGAGCGGCGCCTTGGTCGAGTACCCGCGCCGGAAGACCTTCTCGGTCGCCGTGGTGTCGATCCCAGGACCCCGGTCGGCGACACGGATCCAGAGCCGCTCCCCCTCCACCTCGAAGCTGACCTCCACCGTCCGGGCGTGCGCCCCGGGGTCCGCGGCAGCGTCGATCGCGTTGTCGATCAGGTTGCCGACGACGGTCAGCAGCGGCTTCGGGTCACCGAACTCGTGGTCGACCCAGCTGTCCTCGCTCACGGTCAGCACCACGTCGCGTTCGGCGGCGACGGTGGCCTTCGTCAGCAGCAGTGCGACCAGCATGGGGTCGTGCAAGCGGTCCGTCAGCGAGTCGGAGAGCTGCTGGTGGTCGACCGCGGTCTCGGTGATCATCGCCAGCGCCTCGTCGTGACGACCGAGCTCGATCAGGCCCGCCAACGTGTGCAGGTGGTTGTCGAACTCGTGTGCCTGTGCCCGGAGCGCGTCGGCGACGTCACGGAGGCTGTCGAGCTCGCGTGACAGGGTCTCGAGCTGGGTCCGGTCGCGGACGGTGACCACCGTGCCGACCCGCTCGTCACGGAGGGCGACCGGCATGCGGCTGGCGACGAGCACGCGGCCACCCTCGATGACCGCGACGTCGTCGGCACGGTCGGTCCCCGCCAGCAGCTCACGGAGCGGACCGCTCGGCAGGACCTCCGCGGGCGGGGCGTGGCTCGGGTCGCCGGTGAAGGGGAACAGCCGCCGCGCCTCGTCGTTGGCGACCACGATGCGCCCGTCGCGGTCGAGCCCGACCACGCCCTCGCGGATGCCGTGCAGCATCGCCTGGCGCTGCTCGAGCAGGCCCGCGATCTCGTGGGGTTCCAGCCCGAAGGTGAGCCGCTTGAACCGGCGTCCGAGCAGCAGGGAGCCGACGACACCCAGCGCCATCGCCGGCAGCAGGAACAGCAGCGCCGCGGGGACCACGTTGCCGAGGAAGTCGTCCATCACGTGCTCCATGAGCACACCGACCGACACCATCCCGACGATCTCGTCGTCCTGGACGATGGGGACCTTGCCGCGGACGGAACGGCCGAGCGTCCCGGTGTCCACCTCGATGACCCGCTCGCCGTCGAGGGCGGCCCCGGGATCGGTGGAGACGCGCTCGCCGAGCCGCGACGGGTCCGGGTGCGAGTAGCGCCGCCCCTCGCGGTCCGTGATGACCACGAACGACATCGCGGCCGCCTCCCGAACGGCCTCGCCGAGCGGCTGGAGGGTGCCGCCCGGATCGCCGTCGGCGAGGGCCTCGGCCACGGTCGGCAGCGCGGCGACCGAGTCGGCGATGGCGAGCGCGCGCTCGCCGTACTGCTCCTGCAGCGCCGCGCGACTCAAGGAGGTCCACGCGGCGGTGCCCACGAGCAGCGCGAGCACCACGACACCGAACTGCAGCAGCAACGTCTGCGTCGACAACCGCAGGTGACGACCCATGGTGCTCTCCCTGCCGGTGCGCCTCTCCCACGCCTCGACGCCGCAACGCTACCCACACCGGCCCGGGTCGGGTCTGCACACAACGAGCAGAACGCCGCTTACGGAGCCAACGACCGCAGCCTCCGCTTCTGTCGACCTCGGGCCAGCGGTCCCGTTGGGTGGCGACGCGGTCGGGGAGCGGCCGCGCAACGTCGACAGGGAGACAGACGTGATCACCCCCTCGCGCCGCCGTACGGCCGTGCCCATGGCCGCGATCGCCACGCTCGTGCTCGGGCTCACCGCCTGTGCCGGGAACGACACCACACCCGCAGGAGCCGGCACCGCAGCGGGCGCCGAGGGCGACGCCGACGCGTGGGCACCGAGTCAGCCCGTGCAGTACATCGCTCCCGCCGGATCGGGCGGAGGCTGGGACACGCTGGCCCGCACGACGGGACGCGTCCTCGAACAGTCCGACCTGGTCGACGTGCCCTTCCCCGTGCAGAACGTCGAGGGCGGCGGCGGCGCCGTCGGCTGGGCCAACGTCGCCGGCAAGGCGGGGGACGACCACACCCTGTTCGTGACGAGCCCGCCGATCATCCTGGTACCGCTGGCTGGCGAGTCGAACCACGACCACAGCGACTTCACCCCGATCGCCCGGCTGATCACCGACTACTCGATCCTGCTGGTGCCCGCCGACTCGCCCATCGAGACCGTCACCGACCTGTTCGACGCAGCGGCCGCCGAGGGAGACAGCTTCGCGATCGCCGGTGGGTCGGCGCCGGGGAGCATGGACCACATCGCGCTGGCCGGCGCGGCCGCGGCAGCCGGCCACGACGCGACCGCGATCAACTACGTGCCCTTCTCCGGCGGCGGTGAAGCCATGACCGCTGCGCTCGGTGGCCACGTCGACGCGGTCGTCACCGGCGCCGGCGAGGCGCTCGGTCAGGTCGAGGCAGGGACCCTGCGTGCCCTGGCGACCTCCGCACCGGCGGGTGAATCGCCCATCGAGGGGGTCCCGACCCTGCAGGACGAGGGGATCGACCACACCTTCGACATCTGGCGCGGCGTCATGGGGCCGGCGGACATGTCGGCCGACGCCGTGGCGTTCTACGCCGCGATGTACGCCGACATGCTCGACCTCGACGAGTGGGCCGAGCAGCGCGAGTCCCTCGGGTGGGTCGACGCCTACCAGGACAGCGCCGAGTTCGGGGCCTTCCTCGACGAGCAGCGCGACGAGTTCGCCACGATCCTCGGCGACCTCGGGCTCCTCGGCTGACGTCCCGACCGCGGCGTCGGTCGGTGCGACGAGCGCCGGCCGACGCCCCCACCAGCGCTAGGAGCAGCCGTGGAGTCCTTCCGTGTCTCGGACCGCACCCTCGGCGCCGTCATCGGCGCCGCCACCATCGCCTACCTCGTGGCCGCCTGGCGTATCCCCGCGTTCTCGCTCGGCACCGTGCCGGTGCAGTCGCGGGCGTTCCCCCTCGGGCTCGGTGCCGTGCTGCTGGTCCTCTCGGTGCTCCTGGTCCTGCGACCAGGCACGCCGGCTGTCGAGGAGGACGACGACGCCCGACCCGATGACCACGCGATCCGGCACCGCACCACCGACAGCCGCGTCGAGGTGTTCGTGCTGCTGGCGGGGGCAGCGGCGTACATCGCCGCGTTGGTCCCACTCGGCTTCGTGCTCGCCACCGCCCTGTACGTCATCGCGACGGCCTGGTGGTTCTCCTACGAGCGCCCGGTCGTGGCCTTCGCCGTCGGCGCGGGGCTCGCGGTGGGCACCCAGCTCGCCTTCGCCCAGCTGCTCAGCGTCCGTCTACCGAGCGGGGTCCTCGCCCCGCTCGGGCTGTGAGGTGACCTGATGGATGCGCTGTCCAACCTCGGGTTCGGCCTGCAGGTCGTCGCCGATCCGTTCAACCTCACCCTGGTCGTGCTCGGGGTCCTGGCCGGCACCATCATCGGCATGCTGCCCGGCCTCGGCCCGATCACCGCCATCGCGCTGCTGATCCCCACGACCTTCGGGATGGACCCGTCCTCGGCACTGATCCTGCTGTCGGGCGTCTACTACGGCGCCGTGTTCGGCGGCTCGACCTCGTCGATCCTCCTCAACGCCCCGGGGATCGCGGGCACGGTCGCCACCAGCTTCGACGGCTACCCGATGGCCCGATCGGGTCGCGCCGGCAAAGCGCTGGCGATCGCCGCCATCGCCTCGTTCATCGGTGGGACGGTGGCCCTGGTCGGCCTGGCCCTGATCGCGCCGCTGCTCGCCGCGGTCGCCGTCTCGTTCGGACCCGCGGAGTACTTCGCCCTGATGGTCCTCGGGTTGACGGCCGTCACCTCGCTGTCCGACGGTGGGCTCGTGAAGGGCCTGATGGCCGCCACGTTCGGGGTCATGATCTCGATCGTCGGGATCGACCAGCAGACCGGGACCCTGCGCTACACCTTCGGCCGACCCGAGCTGTACGAGGGCGTCGACTTCCTGGTGGTCGTCCTCGGTGTGTTCGCGATGGCCGAGGTCCTACGCCTGGCGTTGAAGCGGACCGCCAGCCCACCGCAGGCCGTCGGGTCGCTCCGCGTGAGCCGCGCCGAGCTGCGCACCATCGCCCCCGCCACCGGTCGCGGGTCGGTCATCGGGTTCATCACCGGCGTGCTGCCCGGTGCCGGCGCGACCATCGGCTCGTTCATCGGGTACGGGTTCGAGAAGCGCATCGCCAAGGACGCCGACACGTTCGGCAAGGGCAACCCGAAGGGGTTGGCGGCGCCAGAGGCGGCCAACAACGCGGCCGCGGTCGGGTCGTTCGTGCCGCTGCTGACCCTCGGTGTCCCCGGGTCGGGCACCACGGCGGTGCTGCTCGGGGCGCTGCTCGTCCTCGGCATCCAGCCCGGTCCGATGATGTTCGTCGACCGGCCGGAGGTGTTCTGGGGCGTCATCGCCAGCATGTACGTCGGCAACATCGTGCTGCTGATCCTGAACCTGCCGCTGATCCCGTTGCTCGCCCGGATCCTGCGGACGCCACGCCCGCTCCTGCTGCCGCTGATCGTGGTGTTCTGCGTGCTCGGGGTCTACGCCGTCAGCTTCAGCACCTTCGACCTGTGGCTCCTGCTGCTGTTCGGCGTCGTCGGGTTCCTCATGCGAGCCAACGGCTTCCCGGCGGCGCCGCTGATCCTCGGGTTGATCCTCGGCAGCCTCATGGAGGTGTCGATGCGCCGTGCCCTGCAGATCGCCGGCGGCGACTGGAGCGTCTTCACGACCAAGCCCATCTCGGCCTCGCTGCTCGCGGTCGCGCTCTTCAGCCTCGTGGCACCGCCGCTCCTCGCGTGGCGTCGTGCTCGGGGGGTGTCGGGTGAGCCGGCACCCGAGCCGGTCACGGTCGACGACCGGGCCGCTCCGTGACCCTCCTGACCACCGTGGCCGCGGCGGTCGCCGGCGCGGCGCTGTTCGAGGCGGCACGGGTGCCTGCGGGGGCGCTCGTCGGCGCGATGGTGGCGGTCGCGGTGGTCAACCTTGCGGGCACGGCCACCAGCGAGTTGCCGAGTTGGGCGCGGTTCGCCGCCTTCGCCGCGATCGGGTGGGCCATCGGGCACGGCCTCGACCGCACGGCGGTCCGCGCGGTGCGGGACCACGTGGGGGTCATCGTGGCCACGGTGCTGGTCCTGCTCGTCGTCGGCGCGGTGATCGCGGTGGTCCTCGTCCGTCTCAGCCTCACCGACCCCGCGACCGCCTTCCTCGCCACCTCACCCGGCGGTCTGTCCCAGATGACGGCGCTGAGCGTCGCTGCCGGTGCCGATGCGACCCTGGTCACCACCCTGCACCTGGTCCGGGTGGTGGTCGTCGTCGCGGTCACCCCCTGGATCGTGCGGTTGTTGCCGGCCGGTGGCGGCTGAGGCCGCACCCCACCGAGCGGATCGGCCCGGTCCTAGTGCTCCTCGAGGACGTAGCGCGGACCGGAGCCCTCGGCCGCGACCTCGTCGCCCGGGTTGAGCAGGTGACACGACTTGAGCGACAGGCAGCCGCATCCGATGCAGCCGTCGAGACGGTCGCGGAGGCGCTCGAGCATGTGGATCTGGTCGTCGATCCGCGGGCGCCAGGCCTTGGCGAGCTTGGTCCAGTCCTTCTCGGTCGGGGTGCGCTTCTCGGGCAGGCTCGACAGCGCGTCGCGGATCTCGCTGAGCGTCAGACCGAGCTCCTGCGCCACGCGGATGAACGACACGCGCCGGATCGTCGCGCGGGCGTAGCGGCGCTGCCCGCCGTCGGTCCGGGTCGAGTGGATCAGCCCCTCCGCCTCGTAGAACCGGAGCGCCGAGGGTGCGATCCCGGTGCGTTCGCTGAGTGCGCCGATGGCGAGCTGGGACTGCACACGGATCCTCCGGGTCGTGCCGGCGCTCTCGCCGGGGCTGCCCACGGTACGCCAGGACGGGTCGGAGTTCGAGTTCCGTCGAGGTTGAGGTCGAGGTTCGAGCCAGCCACGGCTCCTGACGTGTCACTGGAGCTACGGTGGGCAGCCACGATCGATCCCGATGGAGGGAGCATCCGTGGGCGGTGCCAGCGAGGACGCCCGACGGACCGCGGCGGGTGACCGACCGACCCCGGCAGATGCTCGCGCCCTGTGGCGGGTGTGCGAGCCGGTGCACGCAGTGACCTACTTCGCCCCCGAGGTTCGCGACGCCCTCAAGGCGGTCGGGCTCCGAGGCTTCTGGATGGGCTACACCGCCGCGCGTCTGGCCCCGCTCGGCCCGATCGGACCCGAGGTCGGTACCGCGGTGCTGCACAACTTCGCACCGACGATGGTGGCGCGGTCGCTCCCCGACGCCTGGCGCTACGCCTCGCCCGAGGCGGTGCTGACCGCCCGCGCCGAGGCGCTCCCCCGCGCGCTGGCACCCTTCGTCGAGGATCTCGACGTAGGGACGATCGAGGCGGTGACCGCCTCGATCCGGCGAGCGACCGAGGCGGCGGGGGTCGAGGGTCGGGCGATGTTCGCAGCGCACGTCGCGCTCCCGTGGCCCGACGACCCGGTGCTCCGCCTGTGGCACGCGACCACGCTGCTGCGCGAGCACCGCGGCGACGGCCACGTGGCTGCGCTCACGGCTGCCGATCTCACCGGCTTGGAGGCACACGTCCTGGCGACCGCCGTCCGGGGCGGTGACCCTGCGGTGCTGCGCGACAACCGCGGTTGGAGCGAGGACGAGTGGGCGAGGTCGGTGAACGCCCTCGCCACACGGGGGCTGGTCGATCGCACCGGCGCCGCGACCGCGGTCGGCCAGGAGGAGCACGCGGCGGTCGAGGCGGTGACCGATCGGCTGGCCGCCAGACCGTTGGCCAGGCTCGACCGTGACGACGTCGCCACGCTCATCGCGACGCTGGCACCGGTCGCCCAGCGGATCGCGGCGACCGGGCTGGTCCCGTTCCCGAACCCGATGGGCCTACCCCGACCGTGAGCGGGCCGTGCCGATCGTCAGCCTCGGACGGCGCGGCCGTGGAGGACACCGAAGGTCCGCTGCAGCACGACCAGGTCACCGTCGAGGTCGACCGGGACGTCGAGCGCCGCACCGATGGCGGAGACGGCGTCCACGACGGCCGCCCGGTCGGTGGCCTCTGCCACCTCGGCGGCGAGTGCGGTCCAGGCGTCGGCATCCGCGGGGAGCGTGCGGCGGGCAGCGAGGGGGGCCAGCGGGCGGGTGCCGGCGGAGGGGAGCTCAGGAGCGAGGGGGCGCACGGCGGACCTTCCTGTCGGGGGAGGACCCGATGGTGGCACCTCGATCCGCCCGACCCGGATCCAGTGGCACCGCAGAGTGGTCCAACTTCACCAGTGGATCTACTTCGACCGGGGCCACCCGGGTAGGGTCGGGTCCACGCCCGTGACCTCGTGACCGGTCCGCGAACCGATGGAGGCGCCGTGCAGGCCACCGAACTGCTCACCCGCCTGACCGCCTGGGACCAGCGGCCCGGTCCACGGTCGCACGCGCTCGCCGACGCCCTCCGCGAGGCGGCTGCCGCGGGCAGCCTGCCCGCCGGGACGCGCCTGCCCGCCGAGCGTGAGCTCGCGGCGGCGCTCGAGGTCAGCCGCGGCACCGTCGTGCGCGCCTACGACCGGCTGCGCCAGGCCGGTGCCGCGGTGACCCGCCACGGTTCGGGCACCGTGCTCGCCGGTCGTGACCTGCGGGGCGCCGAGCGGCGCGGGGCGGCGCTGCTCGAGGAACTGCCGGCGGGCAGCATCCTGGCCGGCATGAGCGAGGACCGTGGACCCGACGTGGTCGACCTGCGCGGTGCCGCGTGGCCGGGGACAGCCGGGCTGCCCGATGACGCGTTCGTGCGCACCCCTGCCGAGCTCGACACGTTCCGTCACGAGAGCGGCTACCGACCACTCGGCCTCCCGGTCCTGCGGCGTGCCATCGCCGGCCACCTGACCCGCCAGGGACTCGCGACCGACGCCAGCCAGATCATCGTGACCACCGGAGCGCAGCAGGCGCTGGACCTGATCCTCACCACGCTGTGCGAGCCGGGAGACCCGGTCCTCGTCGAGGAGCTCACCTACCCGGGGTTCCTCGAGCTGCTGACCACCCGCCGGCTGCGGGCCCGGCCCCTGCCGCTCGGGCGCGACGGGGTGGACCACCTCGCCCTCGCGCGCGCCCTCCAGCAGCGGACCCCGCCGCTCACCTACCTGGTGCCGACCCACCACAACCCGACCGGCCGCACCGTTCCGGGGCCGCTCCGCCGACTCATCGCCGAGCAGGTCGTCGAGACGGGCGGCGTCCTCGTCGACGACGCGTCGCTGGCGGAGGTGTGGCTCGACGCTCCCCCACCGCCACCCATCGCCGCATCGCTGCCCGACGCCGACGCCCACATCATCACCGTCGGCTCGGCCAGCAAGTGGCTCTGGGGTGGCCTACGCGTCGGCTGGGTCCGTGCATCCGGTTCGCTGCTCGACCGCCTGGCCCGGGTCAAGGTCATCCTCGACCTCGGCACCGGTTTCGAGGGACAGCTCACGACGGCCTCGCTGCTCGACCGCGCCGACGAGGTGCTGACCGTCCGGCGCGAGGCGCTGCGGTCGCGGTACGACGCCCTCGCCTCGGCTCTCACGGAGCAGCTGCCGGGCTGGCGGTTCGAACGGCCCACCGGCGGGCTGTCGCTGTGGGTCGACCTCGGGGGTGCACCGGGTGACGCCATCGCACAGCTCGCGGCGCGGCACGGGGTCCTGGTCCCGCCGGCGCGCGTGTGCGCCGCGACCGGCCGCGACGTCGGCGCGCTGCGGCTCACCTTCGCCCAGGACGAGGCGACGATGCGCCGGGCGGTGGACGGCCTGGCTGCCGCCTGGCGCGACCACCTCGCTCACGCCGCACCGCGGGCAGCCACGCCGATCGTCTGAGACGGGTCCCCAGGACCGGCCGCCGGTCAGCCGGCGGGCGGTGTCTCGAGGTTCGCTCGTGCCAGGATCTCGCCAGCGATCGCTTCCCCGGCGCCCGGTGGGCCGGTCACCTCGAGCCAGGCTCGACCTGACCCCGGTTCGCTGATCAGCGCGTAGCGGGCGAAGGCGCAGCACCGCCGGTCCAGGCTGATGAACTCGGCGAGGTCGGCGAGCACCTCGCCGGACGGGTCGTGGAACCCGAGGCCGTAGCCGTCAGGAAGCTCGCGGACCTCGTCCGGCGAGACGATGCGCGTCGACAGCAACACGTCGAGGCGCTGCCGCTGCTCCGAACTCAGCGCAGACAGGTCGCAGACGACGGGCAGCTCGGTGGTTCCCACGGGTGACCTCGATCCTGGAGTGGGGTGGTGGTCGCACCGTAAACTCTGGACCCAGGTCCAGGGTCAAGGGGTGGAGCGCGATGCGCATCGGTCAGGTCGCTGACGCAGCGGGTGTGAGCGTCGACACGATCCGGTTCTACGAGCGGCGCGGCGTCCTGCCCGAGCCGCGACGTCGGCCGTCGGGGTACCGCGTCTACGGGGCTGACACGGTGGAGCGGATCAGGCTCGCCCGGACGCTCCAGGCCAACGGGTTCACACTCGACGAGGTCATCGATGCCGTGCACGCCTTCGAGGCAGGGACGACGTGCGCCGATGAGCGGTGGCGCCTCGAGCGGTCCGTCGACCGCATCGACCGCAGGATCGCTGAGCTACGCGCGGTGCGACGCACCGTCCTCGCGACGATGGCAGCCTGCGACGACGGGACCTGCCAGCTCGTCCGGCCGACCCGGTAGCGGTGGAGCGACGAGCGGCAGCGCCGCCCGCATCACCGGCGCTTTGACCCCTCCCCCCGGGCCCCGTACGCTCCGCCGCCGTGCCGTCCGCGGCACGGTCCCTGGTGGGTGTAGCTCAGCTCGGTTAGAGCGCTTGGTTGTGATCCAAGAGGCCGGGGGTTCAAGTCCCCTCACCCACCCTGCGGGTCGCGGCACCGCTCCCACCTCGGGTACGGTTCCGCGCTCTCGCGCCGCTAGCTCAATTGGCAGAGCATCCGGCTCTTAACCGGCAGGTTCGGGGTTCAAGTCCCTGGCGGCGCACACACGAGGACCGGGCCTTCGGGCCCGGTCCTCGGCGTTTCATGGAGTGCACGTCCGATCGGCGGACCGTCGGTTTCCACAGCTTGCTCCCTACCTGCTCACTACTGCTCCCCGCGCCCTGCTTGCCGTCCCACCGACGCCGAGCGGGAGGGGGTCAACGGCCATCTCGAAGTCCCCGCTGGTGACCAGCGAGAGTCGGCAGCGAGCGCGGAAGGGCACCGGCAGCATCGCCCCGCGAGGACGCCGCTTCGTGGCTCGGATGGACCTGGGCTCGGCAACCCGATCCACCTGTTCGGGCTGACGGCCAAGCCCTTCGGGTTCTCGCGCGCCATCGCCCACGGCATGTGGACCAAGGCCCGGTGCCTGGCTGCGATCGAAGGGGCGACTGCCGGACGCCTGCACCGTGGATGTGGCGTCAGATCGGGGTTCTGCCCATGACGCGGCCATGTTCGGCGTACCAGCTCAGGGTGTCCTCGTGTGTGATCGCACCGGCTGAGGTGACCTGGGCTGGCGGTGTCCCCTGCAGGATGCGCTTGATCGGCACCTCCAGCTTCTTGCCGGTGAGGGTGCGTGGGACGGCTGGCGCGGCGACGATCTCGTCGGGCACATGGCGGGGTGAGAGCTCGGTGCGGATCGCGGTGACGATCCGGCTGCGGAGGGCGTCGTCGAGCGTGGTGTTCTCGTCGAGGACGACGAACAACGGCATCGCGTAGCTGCCGTCGGGGAGTTCTGCGCCGATGACGAGGCTGTCGGTGATCTCGGGAAGTGCTTCAACCACGGCGTAGATGTCGGCGGACCCCATGCGCACCCCCATCCGGTTAAGGGTGGAGTCGGACCGTCCGGCCATGACGATGCTGAGGTCGTCGTGCACGGTGACCCAGTCGCCATGCCGCCAAACGCCGGGGAAGGTGTCGAAGTAGCTGTCGCGATACCGCTGCCCATCCGGATCTGCGACGAACCACAGGGGCATCGAGGGCATGGGTTCGGTGACGACCAGCTCGCCTTGCTGCCCGGTGAGCGGATCTCCTTGCGGGTCCCAGGAAGCCAAGGCGACGCCGAGCGCCGGAGCGGCGATGCGTCCGGTACGGACCGGCAAGCCGGCCGCCGCGCCGGCCAGGGCGGAACAGATGTCGGTGCCACCGCACACCGACTGCAGCCACACGTCCGGTGACACGTGCGAGTAGACCCATCGCCAGGCCGAGGGTGGGAGTGTGGACCCGGTCTGCAGGATCGAGCGCAGCCGGCGCAGGCCGACCTGTGCGTGGGGCTCTGCGCCGGCCTGCGCTCCTGCCATCAGATAGCCGGCCCCGACGCCGACCACGGTCGCACCGGTGCGCTCCGCGACGCGCCAGGCACCGTTGACGTCGGGGAACGTGGGGCTGCCGTCGTAGAGGACGATGGTGGCGCCGTGCAGGAGGCCGCCGACGAGGTAGTTCCACACCATCCAGCTCGTCGATGTGAGGAACATGAACCGGTCGGTCGCTCGCAGGTCGGCACCGAGGCCGAGGGATTTCAGCAGCTCGACGACGATGCCGCCGTGCCCGTGGACGATGCCCTTCGGCACCCCGGTCGTGCCGGAGGACCACAGCACCCACAGGGGGTCGTCGAACGCGACGTCGGCGAACTCGATGTCGGCGGCGGGAGAGATGGCCGGCCAGTCGTGGACGGTCACTCCCGCACCCACCGGCCAGTCGCCGGTCGTCTGGCACCTGACGGTGAGCAGGTGCCGCACGGTGGGCAAGCCGTCCAACAGCCCCGCGGCCTGTGCGCGGCGGTCGAACTCCTTGCCGCCGTGGGCGTAGCCGTCAGCGGCGATCAGGACGACCGGGGAGACCTGGCGGAATCGGGCCAGCACGCTCGGGATGCCGAAGTCCGGTGAGCATGCCGTCCACACCGCGCCGACGCTCGCGGTGGCAAGCAGCGCGACCACGGCCTCGCGGATGTTGGGCAGGTAAGCCGCTACGTGGTCGCCGGGCTCGACACCCAGGTCGCGCAACGCGCCCGCGACGGCGGCGACCTCGTCCCGCAGCTCGCGCCAAGAGGTCTCGACCGGCTCACCGGTCTCGGCCACGCTGACCAGGGCCGGCCGGGTGTCGTTCCCCGCGGACAGGCAGCGTTGCGCGAAGTTGAGCCGCGCACCGGGGAACCAGCGCGCGCCGGGCATGGCCCGCTCGGTCAGTACGGCGTCGTAGCTGCTGGCCGCGTCCAGGTGGTAGTAGTCCCAGACCGCCGCCCAGAACTCGGTGAGCTCGTGGGTGCTCCACCGCCACAGCTCGGTGTAATCGGCGAAGGAGCGGCCCTGCGATGCCTGGAGCCATCGCAGGAAGTCGGCGAGGTTGGACTGCTCCACCTGTCGCGGACTCGGTTGCCACAAGACCTCGGCTGAGCTCATTGACCGTCCGGGTTCAGTAGCTGATGAGGCGGCTGGGTGTCGGGTCGACCTTTCCGGTGGCCAGCAACCGCACCAGCCGCGTCATCCGGTCCCGGCCGCCGGGACCGGATGGCGTCAGACGCTGACGGGCAGTTCGCGGCCGAGCCAATCGCGGTAGAACGCCGCCAGATCGGGGGTGAAGTCGACCTCGACCGGAAACGTCGGTGGCACGCAGTCGACGTCGAGCAATGTGCCGGAGATCGGGCAGAGGAACTCCCGGATCTCGATCAGGTCGGAGTCGATCGTCAGCTGGTCCTCGGGGTAGAGCTCGAGGAGGTCCGCACGGGTGCGGCGGACGATCACCCGGCACTGCATCTTCCAGTTGCCGTCCCACGGGCCGAGCTCGGCGCCGGCGCGGGTCTTGACGATCGCCTTGCCGTCCTTGGCGACGATGTAGAGGTTCTCCCCGAGCGGGAGCAGGATCTGCTCGTCCCAGTCGACGAGCTGCTGATGCGCGACGATGGTCTCCTCGAACCTGCTCGACTCCTTCGGGGCGCGCATCAGCCCGAGCAGCTCCTCCCAGGACAGCTTGCGCTGAACGAGGGCGGTGGTCAGCTCCTGGCTCGAGGCGTTGGATCGGTCGGGTGTGTCGATGGTGTCGGTCATGCGGATGCCTCCTTCATCAGGCCTCGTCCGGCCGCGGGCGGCTGGACGAGCGGGGGTAGTAGAAGCCCACCGGGGCGGGGGCGGCGAAGTCCGGCTCGCCGGTCTGGGTGTAGGGGAACTCCTCGATCTGCCAGAACGCCTTGAACTGCTCGACGACGGCGTCGGACAACTTCGCCGAGCGGGCGAACATGTGGTGCACCAGCTCAGAGACCTCACCGGTCTGCGCCCGGGCGCGTTCGGTGGCCCACCACTCCTGAGCCGGGACGGACCGGTCCAGCCTGGCCTGACGGCGTGCATCGCGCTCGGCGGCCGTCGATGCGTCGTCACCGCGGTAGGCGTAGGCGCCGCGGGCGCCATCGACGGTCATCAGGCCGTTGGCGAGGTCCTTCTCGATCGCCGCAACGTCACGCTCGAGCGGGTCCCCGTAGCCCACTCCGCCGTAGTACAGCACGCCGAACAGGTCGCCGTCGCGCAGGTTGGGCGACCACTGGTTGTCGGGGCCGACGTAGTAGTCCTCCGCGGTGATCGTCCCGTCCTTGAGCATCTGCTCGGCCTCGTCGATGCTCGAGGGCAGCTTCTCCCCGCGGGCGATGAGGTCCTTGATGTTGGTTCCGGTCGCCCACAGGCACTTCCAGCCGGCGGGTGGGTATCCGCCGAAGAGTCCCTTGTGGAACACCCCGCCGTTCATGCAGCCGGAGGCCGAGAGGGTGACGTTGACCAGCTCGGAGTTGCGGACCATCCACAGTGACTGCCACGCCGACCCGCCACGGAACCGGCCGTAGCCCTGGTGGTCGGGCACGAAGCTGCGGCCCAGGTAGGCGTTGGGGCCGGTCAGTTCCCAGACCTCGGCGTCGCCCTGGATCCCCTCGGAGTTCCAGATCGGGCTGCCGCAGTCCAGGCCGTCGGCCACGCCGCGGGCGCCGCAGCTCTCGCCCGCCATCTCGAAGTTGTTGTATCCGGTGGGGCTGTTGAACTGGTCGAAGCCGGTGACGCCGACCATGCAGGTCGGGGTGGACATCAGGATCTCTTCGGTGAATCCTCGGGCGTACCAGCTGATGCCCATCAACCGCCAGACGTTGGCGAAGATCGGGATGAGGGTCCACCAGGCCAGCGATGTTGCGACGCCCTGGTAGCTGGCGTTCACGATGGAGCCCTCGGGCAGGTACTGCTTCACCGCCAGGTACGCGCCGTCGTTGACGCGACCGTCGTAGTTGAGCAGCTGGGTGAGCGTGATCCAGAAGCCCCCGTTCATCGGACCCGGGGCGCAGTTGAACGGGTGGAAGCTCCACCCGGTGGAGCCCTCGTAGTCCAGCTCGATGCGCCCGTCGGCGGTGACCGTCATCTCCTGGCGGACCAGGTCGATGAAGTCGTTGTTGGCCAACGGATGCACGAACGGCACATGGCTGCGCTTGTGGACCGGCATCGTCAGGCCGCGGTAGGTGCCGGGCACCATCGTCGCCTTGACGCGCTTGATGAACTCGCGCCGTCCCTCCTCGATGAGCTCCTTGGTGGCCTGCTTGTAGTAGTCCAGCCCGAACTCCTCGATGATCTTGCCGAGGGCCTCACGGACCATCAGGCAACCGGAGAGCTTGGCCTTGTCGTCGAGGATCCACCAGTTGGCGTTGCGCAGGCCCATCCGTAGCCGCAGCAGGTAGTCGGCCCGGAAGTGGTCGTCCTCACCGACCTTCTCCGCGCTGATGTGCAGGCCCTCGCCATAGCGGTCCGGGGTCAGCACCGACATGCCCGGCCCCTCGTAGGTGCCAGCCTCCAGCTCGTGGGCGACCGCACCGACCCAGGCGATCAGCTCGTCGCCGTCGAACACGGGGATCAGCGTCATGACGTCGGGCGTGTGCACGCCGCCCGCCCACACCTCGTTGTTCTCGAAGATGTCGCCGGGGCGGATCTTGGGGTCGTCCTCGTACCCGTTCTTGATGATGAACTTGATGAACTCCGACAGGGTGTGGACGTGCACCATGATTCCCGTCGAGAGCGCGATGGCGTCGCCCTCGGGGGTGTAGAGGCCGATGACGAACTCCTCGAAGTCCCGGACCGCGGGCGAGGAGGCGATGTACTTCATCGTCTCTCGGGTCGAGATGATCATCGACAGCAACCGCGCGTGGAACGACTCGAACTTCAGCGGGTCGGTCTCCAGCTGTGTCAGGGTGTCCAGGCCCTGGTAGCGGCCGGTCTGCTCGAACAGTGCCTCGCTGTGCTCGAGCCGCTGCAGCAGGCTTGGGATCTGTGCGGTCATGGGTTCTCTCCTCAGGCCTGGCCGGCGCGGTAGTGGATGAGCCGCCGCTCGTCGAACTCGACGTGATGCGTCGGCGGGATGAGCAGGGTGGTCGCGGGGTGTTCGATCACGGCGGGGCCGTTGACCACGTTGCCCGCGCGCAGTTCGTCCATCTCGTAGATGTCGAACGTGATGTCGGTGCCGCGCCAGTGCCCGGCGCGCTGTCCCTTCACCGACGACGATGACGGCGCCCGCCCCGCCAGTTCCAGCACGGGAACCGCCGGTCGAGGGGTCTCTATGTCCGCCGACAGCGCGAGCTCGAGGATCTGGTAGCCAACCTCGGAGTACAGGGCCTGCTTCGGGTAGATACTCGTGTAGACCTGCTCGTACCCCTTCATCAGCTCGTGCAGATCTTCGATCGAGGTCAGCCGCTCGCCCGTCCACGGGACCTCGAAATCCGAGAGCTGGTTGGTGAACCGCACGTAGGCGCTGCGGTGCAGCGTGGCGGATGCGAAGTCCCATCCGTGCATGGCGAAGTCCGTGCGCGCACGTTCCTCCAGGGACGCCCACGCGGCGTTGATGGCGTCGATCGCCGCGCCCTTGATCGCACGTGAGGGCTCATCGTCGCCCGCCGGGCAGGCCGCGATGGTCGCCTGGTGGTAGCGGTATCGGCGCGGCGCGCACAGCACACCGAACGCGGAGAACACCGCGGCGAACGGGAAGGTGATGATCTCCTTGAAGTCGAGCCCGTCCACCACACCGGACAGGCCGAGCGGGCCGCCGCCCCCGTACATCAGCATCGAGTACTCCTGGGTGGTGTACCCGCGCCCACGCAGCATGTTGGACAGGAACTCGCGCATCGACTCGGTCACCAGCTGGTGTGCCCGCTCGCAGAACTCCAGCAGGTCGGTCTTGAAGTGCGCGGCCATCGGCTCCAGCGCCGCGTGGGCCGCGTCCTTGTCCAGCGGCACATCGCCGCCGAGGAAGTTGTTCGGGTCCAGATAGCCCAGGAGGAGGTGGCAGTCGGTGATCGTCGGATTGGGCCAGTTCAGGCTCCGCCCGACGTCCGAGCCCGCGCTGCGCGGCCCGATGGTGAGCTTGCCGGTGAGCGGATGGATGCCCAGCTCCGAGCCCATCCCAGCGCCGATCGACTCGGTGTGGATCATCGGGATGTTGGTGCGGAAGCTCAGCAGCGTCGGCTCGCGGGTGATCGGGATGGTGCCATCGCGGACGATGCCCACGTCGAAGCTGGTGCCGCCGACGTCGCAGCAGACCACGTTCTCCGAGCCGATGATCTCGCCGATGTAGTGCCCGCCGAGCACACCTCCGACTGGACCGGACACGTAGGACTCATACAACCGGGGCGTATCCACCGGCACCGTGCCCCCATGCGCGAGCAACGTGGACACCTCGCGATCGAACCCGTCTTCACGAGCTTTGGCCTCAACGGACCGGAAGTGCTTCCGAGCCCGTTCTCCGGCGTAGGACTGGGCGACCACGCTGGCGAGTCGCGTGTACTCCTTGTGCGTCGGTGCGATCGCCGAAGACAGCACCACCGGGATCCCTGGCGCCTCTTCGTTGATGATCTCCGCAGCGCGCTGCTCATGCTCGGGGTTCATGTGGGAGAACAGGAACATGACGCCGATCGACTCGACCTCGGCAGCGGCGAGCTCGCGGGCCGCGGTGCGGACGTCGGACTCACGGATCGGCACTGCCACCTGACCGAACAGGTCGATCCGCTCCTGCACGCCGTACACCCGATCCCTCGGGATCACCGGGTCGTCGTGGTGGTGAGTGACCGTGTGCAGCCGGTCGGCGTAGGGGTAGCCGAGCCAGCCACCCTCGGCCTTCTCCATCAGCAGGTAGTCCTCGAACCCCTGGGTCAGCAGCATCCCGACCTTGGATCCGGTCTTGCTCAGCAGGGTGTTCAGCATGATCGTGCCGGCGTAGACGATGACCTCGCTGGCCGGCAGCACGTCGCCGAGCTGCTGGTCGTTGGTCTTCGCGGCGTCGGCGATCGATCCGATGAAGCTTTCCGACTCGTCCTGCTTGTTGGTGAGGTACTTGCCGACGAGGAAGTCGCCCGCCCCGCTGACGATCACCGCATCGGTCATGGTTCCGCCCGCGTCCAGTGCCACCCAGTTGCTCGCCGGTGGCCCTGACGCCTGATCGTTCGCTGCCATGGGTTCTCCCGTCGGAGGTCTGCGGTGCCATCGGTTGCGACCGCGCGTGCCCAAACGTTGTCGCCGCGACCCCGCGAATGCTTGGACCATCACCACCAAGCGTTGGACGATGCTGCCTTCCGCAGGTCACGACCCCTGAGCAGGATTGGACGATCCACCGCGGTCCTTGGACGAACGTGCGATTGCCCTTTCCCAGAACACGCCCAGCCCCTAGCATCTGTCGGCGCTAGTGGCGAACGCCCAGCTCACCCGTCCGCGCGGACGCGGAGGTGCTGATGACGAGCGTGATCGAGCCCGAACAACTCCCCATCTGGGTGCCCGGGCAGCTCACGGTGCGCAGTTCCGATTCGGGATGGGACGGCATCTCGGTCCGGGGCTATAGCTACGCCGCCTCCGACGTCCTCGTACCCCCTATACGCGACTTCATGATCGTCGCGTACCGCCGAGGCACCACCTCGATGCGGCGCCGTGTCGACGGGCAGTGGCTCGAAGAACGTCTCGTTCCTGGCGACGTCTCACTGCTCACACGCGCGGCGGATTCCCACTGGGTGTGGGACACCGACATCGAGGTCGTGCACGTCTATCTCACGCAGGCGGAGCTCGCTGCGACCTGCGAGCAGATGTACGAACGAGACGTCCAGGACGTCGAACTCCACGACGAGGTCAAGGCGGACGACCCGGCCATCCACAGAACGGCCATGCTCCTCGCCCAGGAAGCCGCCCACGGTGGCGCCGGCAGTTCGCTGCTCGTCGAGTCTCTGTCCTGTCAGCTCGCCGTGCACATCCTGCGCCGCCACGCCCACGTGCTCTTCCGCGAACGCCATACCGGAGACGGTCTATCGTTCCCCCAGGAACGGGTGGTCCGCGACTACATCCAGGAGCACCTCGGCGAGAACATCACGCTCGAGGACCTTGCCTCGTCAGTCGGGTTGAGCCGTTACCACTTCGCCCGGCGCTTCCGTGTCTCCACCGGAACCACGGCCTACGAGTACGTGCTCCAACAGCGCGTCGCCAGGGCCCAGACACTGCTGACCCGGACGAACGAATCGCTCATCAACATCGCCGTGACCTGCGGCTTCGCCGACCAGAGCCACTTCAACCGCGTCTTCAAGAAGCACACCGGCGTACCGCCAGGTCAGTACCGCAAACACAGCCGACCGCGGAGCACGCCGTAGATGTACGGATGCAGGCGATCCGGCGCTGCGCTCGGCGCTGTCGACCGCCGTCCGGCAGGACCGGATGATCCGCAACGTCGCCCGCTACGGGCGGGGTCGCCGACGTCCGACCGACCGTCGACCGGTTCACCGACCACGAGCTCACGCTCCTGCTCAAGGCCGCACGGCACGAGCACTTCTTCCCGATCCTCCTGCTGCTCGCCCGCACGGGCCTGCGGATCGGGGAGGCCTGCGGGCTGCGCTGGCGCGACCTGGACCTGGCGTCGGTACCGCCCCGATTGACGGTGGTGTGGCAGCTCGACCGGTGGGGGGAGCTGGTCCACCCCAAGACCGCCTCCTCCCGGCGCACGATCCCGCTGCGGGCCGAGGTCGCCGCCGAGCTCGACCCGTGGCGCCACCGCCAGCAGCAGCGGGCAGCCGAAGGCTCCGACAACGTCCACGGCCTGGTCTTCACCACCCGCAGCGGGCGCCCGATCGAACAGCGCAACGCCAGCCGCGCCTTCCACCGGGCACGCACCGCCGCCGGAGTCGACCATGGCAGCCTCAAGACCTTCGGAGCCACGGTCGCCACCCAACTCGCCGTAGCCGGCCTGCACCCGAGCAGGACCCAGGCGTTCCTCGGCCACGCCCGCGTCGCGACCACGCTGACCCGCTACACCGCGATCGGCGACGTCGACGAGGCCGCCGCCCTCCTACCCGAGCTGCGCTGACCGATCCACACGGACCGCTACCGCAAGAGCGCTCAGCTACTCGAGCAGCGTCGCGATGTCGCGGTAGCCACTGAGCACACGAACGATCTGCAACGGCCGGGTCTCCGGCCGGTAGATCACCAGGTAGGGATGCACCGTCCACACCCGCAGGGTCTCGTCGGCCAGATCGTCGCGCACGTGACCCAGTCCCGGCAGATCCGCCAGACGATGCATGGCGTCCCGCAGATCGTCGAGGATACGGCGAGCCGCCGCGGGATCGTCTGCAGCGATGTAGGCGTGGATCTCACGCAGGTCGGACGCGGCCGGCGCCGAGAGGAGCAACGACGCCACGCTCAACCCGTACGGGTCGCGTCGCCGAGGATCTCGTCGATGACCGCATCACCGTCCACACCCTCTCCGCGATCGAGCGAGTCGATCCCAGCCGCGACCTTGGCCCGAAGCTCGTCCATCCGCAGCCGACGGAGCTCGTCGCGATCCTGCAGGAGCCGAAGCGCTTCGCGGACGACCTCGCTGGCCGACGTGTATCGGCCACTTCGAACACGCTCCTGGATGAGCTCCTCGAGCTCCGGCGTCAACGACACGTTCACCAGGACGACCTCCGCTTGCTTGCAGCCAGCCTATCGCCGATAACGAAGATCGCTATTCCCTGGCATCGTTGACAGGCTTGTCGGGGTGGACGGCCGCGATCGCGTCGAGCACCTCCCCCGCCGCTTGGCTGCGGTCGCGCCACAGATGCTCGACCGTGGCAGCGATCGCGTCCCGTCCGGTGTCAGAGCGGACCCCGAGCATCAGGGGCAGCCAGATGGTGACCGCGTGCGGGCCACGCAGGTCGAGGACCGCGTGCCAGGAGGGCAACCTGACCCTTGACCTCGTCGACCCGGACGTCCTCGGCTTCGATCTGGAGCGTGTCGACCAGCCAGACGATCGCGTACGGGCCGAGCCGTGGGTCCCCCCGCAGCGTGCGCACCCGGGCCGCGGCTCGCTACGAACTCCCGCGCGTCCCTGGCGGCGGTCAGGAGCCCTGCGACACCAGGGTGCTCTCACCCAGCTGCGAGGTGGGGTCGATCACCGGGAGGAGCCCTGTCCCCGGGTGGCATCGCACGTACTCCACCTCCGCGTCACCCGCGCCGACGACGTAGACCTCGTGCCCGAGGGCGACGTGCACGTCGCCTTGGAAGTGCTCGGCGAGCTTGCCGAACTCCCCGAGGATCGCGTGGTGCGTCGGGTGATCATGCGCCCACGCCTCCAGCGCCTCGAGCGAGGTGAACCACGCCAGCGTCATGGCCTCGATGCCCGAGTCCTCCGGATCATCGAGCCCGACGAGGCGGGCGCTCAGGCACCCTGACTCCTCCGGGTTGTCGCGAAGGAACGCCACGCCCCGCTCGTAGACCGGCCACATCCGCTCGGTGAACCAGTCGCGCTCTTCGGGCGGGCAGTCCTTCCAGCCCTGCACCGTCCTGATGAAGCAGGCGTGCTCGGGCAGCACGAGTCGAGCGGACCTGAGGGTGCCGTCGGCACCCGCGGCTCGCCCGACCCCGTTGACGCGGGCAGCCAGGCCGCCATCCTCAGCCGCAGCGATCCGGTCGCGCATGGCACCGTTGTAGCTGTGGTGTCGATCGAGGCGCTTCGGGTAGAGCTGGGCAAGTCCCCACCGTGCCTCCGGTGTCGAGTACGACGTTTCCATCGTGTCCAGGGAGGAGGTCAGGACCTCCCGGAACGCACCGATGTCCTCGGGCACACCGGTCCACCATGAGCTGACGCCAGGGTCTGCCCACCACGCGTCGTGGTCCTCCCGGGAGCGGAAGTAGGCCAACCGCATCTGGTTCCCGTACCCCGCGGCGTCGGTGAACGAGGCGGCCTCGACCCTCACGGGCACGCCGTGGCCAACGGCGTCGTCGCGCAACAGTCGGTCCAGCTCCGCCAGCGCTGGCGCGGCAGCACCGTCAGCCCGGTGCTGCAGCCCCAACTGCAGCAACGTGGGCGACGTGAGTTCCGACGACAACTCGCAGCTGTAGGCGGCGTACGGGTTCTCGAAGTCGGCTGGCCGCAGCTTCATGAGCGCGCCTCGGCGATCCCGTTCCCGATCTCCGGGAGGAGGCTGACCTCTGGGACCGATGCCACGTGGTGAGACTCGCCGGCAGCGTCGTGCCGCTGTTCGCCGATCGTGACGACGGACCGCGGTTCCGACGAGACGAACATCCTGAGGATGTCGGGGCGCCCGTAATGTCCCACCGGGTCGCCGGCGTTCTTGGCCAGGGGGATCATCGCGAGATCGATGTCCGCCGTCACGATGCCTTCGGCGGTCTCGTCCAGGCCCTCGGCGAGCTCGCGACCATCCGGGCCGAAGATCATCGAATACCCACCACCGGGCTGGAGGAACGAACGGGTGCGTTCGTCGTCCCCGAAGACCTCGTAGGCGGCTTCGCCGACGACCTGCGTGGCAGCGATCACGAAGCACTGGCCCTCTGCGGCGTACATCCTCGAGGCAGCCATGTTGACTTCCGGTCCGAGTGCGAACGCCATGCCGCGGTAGAGCCCGAAGCTCGGCCAGGACGCGACGTGGACCTGCTCGTGCTGCCCGTACATGGCCATCCTGACCAACGGCTGCAGGTGCTCCCAGCAGCACAACGCTCCGACCCGGGCGCCGGCCATGTCCACGACCGCGAGGTCGGATCCGTCGCCGTCACCGAAGATCGTCCGCTCGACGTGCGTCGGGCGGAGCTTGCGACGGAGGCGAACCAACTCGCCGTCGGCGTTGATGAGCGCCTGCGACATGTGCAGCGTCCCGGCGTTCCGCTCGCTGAGCCCGACGACGAGGCTGATGTTGTGGGTGCGGGCCGCGTCCTGGAGCGCACGCATGTGCTCGTCGTCACGCGTCATCGAGTTGGCGTGGTACCTGCCGACGAGGGGCATCCCGGCCGCTGGGGCGTCGAGCCAGATCCAGAACGGGTACCCGGGGATCCACGTCTCTGCGAAGGCCAGGAGCTCGACGCCGTCGTTGGCTGCCTGGGCGATCAGCTCCCGCGACTTCTCCACCGTCGCTGCTGCGTCCAGCCACACCGGCTCCGCCTGGACGGCGCCCACCTTCATTGTCGTGTTGTAGTCGACCACAGCTCGGCTCCTTGGGTGACGAGAGGCTTCCTCCGGTCACGCTATGAAGGGGAGCGTCGCGGCTCTAGGCGTGAGGCGCAGTCGAACTTGCCGTCCGTGCACGACTTCGGATCGCGCTGGGGGTGGTGCGGTACCGCTGATGCACAGCACGGTTGAACGTGCTGACATCGCTGAAGCCGGCGCGGTAGGCGATCTCGGCGATGGTCACGTCCCCCATGGCAGGAGTCGTCAGCATCCTCACCGCGCGATCGAGTCGAACATCCCGCACGTGCTCCCCGAACGAGCGTCCGGTCGGCTTGAGCAACTCGTGCACGTAGCGGATCGAGAGGGACATCTCCCGAGCGGCGGCGGCCGGCGCGAAGCCTGGGTCGGCGCTTCCGACGCCTATGACGTGCAGGAGTGCCTGCAACCGCGACTCGCGCAGTGACGTTGGCGATACCGGTGTCAACGCCGCGCGGCAGACGTCGACCATCGCCTCGATCAGGTGTCTGGACGTCGCCACGGGCAGGTCGGGACCGTGCCGTGCCACGACCTGGCACAGGTCTCTCATCGCGCGCGTCGCGGGGGCATCCCGCGGCAGCGCGGCACCGTGCCTGCGATCGGTCGACGTATCGAGCCACGCACGCGGGATGACCACGCAGGTCTGTCTGAAGTGGGCCGGGAAGTCCAGGACGTACGGCTGCGCCGTGTCGAGCACCACCACGTCGCCAGGGCTCATCTCCACGGACCTGTCACCTGCGTGGACGACGGCTGAACCCGCCTCCTGAACCAGCAGGTACCAGTCGCCACCTTCGCTCCGGGCGACCTCTCGCCGGCCACGACGGACGTGTTGCGGGTCAGCATCGATGCCGACGACGGCCATGTCGCCGATCGTCACGTCACTGATCCGCGCGGTGAACCGGCTCGCATCGACAGCGGTGACGTCGAGGGGGAGGAACCGATCCAGGACCTCCTCACGCCACCAGTCGAACCGTGGCCGTCCCTGCTCGGGGATCGGGCCATCCAGCAGCGTCGGTGAGCCGCTCACTCGAGCCTCCTCCCCCGGAGTTGACCCCTCTTAGCACGCTCGGTCGGCGGATGACGACGCCTCCGGTCCGCTCATCGGACCGGTCC
Organism: Nitriliruptor alkaliphilus DSM 45188; assembly: GCF_000969705.1. Classification (GTDB taxonomy): domain Bacteria; phylum Actinomycetota; class Nitriliruptoria; order Nitriliruptorales; family Nitriliruptoraceae; genus Nitriliruptor; species Nitriliruptor alkaliphilus. Next base: position 5,116,594 of record NZ_KQ033901.1, on the reverse strand, counting down.
TCGGTCCGCTACGACGGTCGCCACCGCGTTCACGGGGCGGAGGGCGCAGCGAACCGCCGGCGCCAACCGTCTGCCAGCTCGGCGGTCGCGGCGAGCCGAGCGGTCATCGCGGGCGTCGTCGGCGCATGCCATCGCGCAACGTTGACCTCGGCGACCGTGAGGCCGGGGTGTGGCCGGTCCACCAACCGAACGCCGTGGCCGACCGCCACGGTCCCACCCGCGATGACCCGCCAGTACCAGCCCGTCCAGCCGGAGCCCTGGAACTGCGCCGCGAGATCGTGGACCTCCCAGCGGCGGGCGATCTTGTGGCAGGGGCTGCGGGGCTGGGACACCTCGACGAGGGCGGTGCCGAGCCTGTGGCGGTCACCGATGCAGACGTCCGCTTCATCGAGACCGTCGACGGTGATGTTCTCGCCGAACGCGCCGGGCCCGAGCCCCAGGCCGAGGCGGCGCTCCCAGGAGCCGTAGTGCAGCGCCGGGTAGGCACAGACCGCCTTGTCAGGGCCGCCGTGCACGCGCCGATCCGCCTGCTCGTCACCCTCGAGACCGTCCGGCGTCACGACGACCGGACCGGCGACCGGATCCTTGAAGACGGCACTCGTCCAGGCTCGTCCGTGCTCGGGCTGGATGGTCCGAGGCACGCCGACGTGGACGCCGACCACGCGCCCCTCCGGCGTGCCGATCACCGCGCCGCTGGCTCGACGTGGCGTCCCACGGCAGTCGTGTCTGCGAGCGCGCCCTCGATCAACGGAACGCCGCGATGTTCGCCCGGACGAAGTTGTCGAGCGGCGCTGCCGGCCGTCCGGTCAGCGTCGCGACATCGCCGCTCACCATCTCCTGTGCCCCGGTGCGAAGCGCGTCGAACAGATCGACCACGAGCTTCGCCTGCCACCGTGGCATCTTCATCGCGATCGGCAACATCACTCGGGCCACGAGCGGCGGCGGACTCACGTAGCCGACGCGGTGGCCCAACTCGTCCGACAACTGGCTCGCCACGTCCGAGAAGCTGTGGGCCGCCGGTCCGGTCAGCGTGTAGATCCGTCCGCGATGATCGCGGGTGCCCAACGCGACCGCAGCAGCCGCGGCGACGTCGTCGACGTCGACCATGGCGATCCGCCCGGCGCCAGCAGGCGCGATGAGCTTCCGTCGCCGCGCGACGTCGCGAGCGAAAAGCAGGAGCGACTGTAGGAAGAGGGTCGGCCGGAGGATCGTGTACGGCAGGCCGCTCGCCTCCAGCGCCTCCTCCGAGCGCCGGTGGTAGACGCCGAAGCTGCGCGGCGGCAGGAGGCCAGCGGACTGGGCCGACAGCTTCACGACGTGGGGTTCCCCGCTCGTCCCCGCGGCCGCGATGACCGCCGCCTCGAGTCGGTCCTGATCGGGCGCGTCGGGCGTCGACAGGAAGACGGCATCCACCTCGGCCAGCAGGTCGCACAGTGCTCGCGGTTGCCGTAGGTCTGCGACGACGGCTTCGGCCCCTCGCCCGCGGAGCCCGGGCAGCGCTGCCGGTCGGCGCGTAATGGCGATGACCCGGTGCTCCATCCCTCGCAGTCGGGGCAGGAGTGCCGAGCCGACGCGACCCGTCGCGCCCGTCACCAAGATGGTTCCCATCTGCCGCCCTCCGGGTCGTATCGCCGTGGCAACGGCCGCACGGTTCACGTTGGCCTCCGGGGCGAGCGACGTCGCGGCGGATCGCGCGAACCGGTCGCCGACAACGCCACACGAGGGCCGGGGGCGCGCTCCACCGGTCGTCCGATCCAGCCCCGGCAGGACACCACGCTGCTACCGTCCGCGCCGCACAGGAGAGACCGCTCATGGCGGACCATGCCGGCGCCTCGGGCGTACGCACGTGGTCGACGGTCGACGTGGACGCGGGGGATGCGTTCGCGTACTGGCGCGAGGAGATCTGCCGGACCTTCGTGCCGCTGCGGCCTCGCCTGCTCGGTCAGCGCGACCAGCCGTTCCGTGGCCGTGTCGACACACGGACCATCAGCGTCGCCACGATGTCGCGGATCCGCGCCGCGCCACAGGAGGTCGTCCGGGATCCGGCAGACGGCGACCAGCTCGAAGGGTCCTGGTTCGTCAACCTCCAGATCCACGGCACGTCGGCGGTCACGCTGGCGGATGAGCAGCGCGTCTTGCGTGCGGGCGACGCGGTGTTGCTGCACGCCGAACAGCACTACCGGATGACGTTCGGTTCCGACTTCGAGCAGGCGTGCATCCGGCTGCCCAACTGGTACGTCCGCGAGACGCTGGGACCGTCGGACCGGCTCCACGGCCGTGTGCTACCGGCGTCACCACTGACCGCCATCCTCCGTCCGTACGTCGTGGCCGCCGTCGACCAGTGGGACGCTGACAGCGCGGCGCCCGCATCGATGATGGCGTTGGCGCACATCACGGCCCTCCTGCGAACCGCCGTCTCGGACGGCGCGACCGCCGCCAACGTCGATACCGATCGGACGGTGCGCCTCCTCCTGGAGATCCGTGCACGCCATCGCGACCCCGACCTCGATGCGACCGCGGTCGCCCACCATCTCGGGATCTCCGAACGGACGCTCCACGCCTCGCTCGCACCGACCGGCATGACCTTCGGTCAGCACCTCCGGCTCGCCAGGCTCCGGACCGTGGCGCTCACTCGTGCCGAGACCGGCTGCACCGTCCTGGAGGCCGCGCACGGCGCCGGGTTCTGCGATGTCTCCTCCTACTACCGCGCCCGGCGGAAGCTCGATGCCGGGGTGTGGCGGTAGGCGCGAGCCGGCTGCGTGGAGCACCACGACGCCACCGGGAGATGCGGCCACGATGCCCTGGTCTCGACTCCCGGGAGCTGACATGAGCCTGCGCACCGCCCTGACGGAGCGGTACGGCGTCGTCCATCCGATCGCCGCGGCGGGGATGGCGTTCGCCGGGATGACGCCGGACCTGGCCGTCGCCGTCACACGAGCCGGTGGCATCGGGTCGCTCGGGGTCGGCAAGCTGCCTCCCGAGGCGGTCGGGCAGCTCATCGACGGGATCGCGGCCGGTTGTGGGGACCTGCCGTTCAACGTCAACTTCATCACGATCTTCACCGACGACGCGCACATCGCGGTCTGCGCCGAGCGCAGGGTTCCCATCGTGTCGTTCCACTGGGGGCACCCGCCGACGCGGTGGATCGACCAGTTGCACGCCGCCGGCTGCGACGTGTGGGAGCAGGTGGGCACGGTCGAGGACGCGCGTCGCGCCGTCGGCGACGGCATCGACGTCATCGTCGCGCAGGGCACGGAAGCGGGAGGGCACAACTTCGCTGCACTCCCCACCTTCGTGCAGACACCCACGATCGTCGACGCGGTCGCACCGGTGCCCGTCCTGGCGTCCGGCGGCATCTCGGACGGGCGCGGGCTCGCGGCGAGCCTCGCGCTGGGAGCGGCTGGCGCGTGGGTCGGGACGCGTCTCGTCGCCACGCGTGAGGCCTTCGTCCACGAGGAGTACAAGGACCAGATCGTCGCCTCGGCCGGGACCGAGACGGTGCGAACCTCGTTGTTCGGCCCCGACGACCCGGCCTTCAACCCGATGCGCGTCCTGCGCAACGCCATCGTGCACGACTTCCACGATGCACCGGACTCGTGGCCGACGTCGCTGGACGACCAACCCCGGATCGGAACGTGGCGGTTCATGGGCATGGAGGCCCCCATGCCCCGGTTCACGAACTTCGTCCCCACGCGGGAGAGCGAGGGTGACGTCTCGCAGATGCCGCTGCTCGCCGGACAGGGCGTCGGGATGATCACCGACGTCCCGAGCGCCGGAGACGTCGTACAGCGGATGTCGCAGGAGGCCGAGCACCTGCTCGACCGACTCGGAGCCGGCGCACCGTGACCTTCGAGCCCGAGGGCGGACCCGCGGTAGATCTGGCCGACCACGATGCTCATGGCCGCGCCGCACAGCTCGGTGCGTTGCTCGCAACCCAGGCACCGTCGCCGTCCGAACCGACGGCAGGACCCGCCCCACTCGCCGGTGCGACCTTCGTCGCGAAGGACAACATCGACACCGAGGACCTCCCGACGACGTGGGGGACGTCGGTGCTGCACGATCGACGACCGGCCCGGGATGCCGACGTCGTCCGACGACTCCGACGAGCGGGCGCGCAACTCGTGGGGAAGGCGAACCTCCACGAGCTCTGCTTCGGGGTGACCGGCGAGCACGCCGGCAACGGCGGGTCCGCCAACCCGTACGACCCGACGCGCGTGGCCGGTGGTTCGAGTTCGGGGAGCGCCATCGCCGTATCCGTGGGGCTGGTCCCGTTCGCGCTCGGCACCGACACGGGCGGATCCTGCCGGATCCCGGCCGCGTTCTGCGGCGTCGCGGGGTTCCGGCCGACAACGGGCCGGTACCCGATGGGCGGCGTGCTCACGTTGTCCGCGACACGGGACACCGTGGGGACCATCGCTCGAGATCCACGGCTCCTGCTCGTACTCGACGAGGTGCTCGCGACCCCCGGATGCCGGGACGACACCGCGGACGATCCGGCACGGATCCGTCTCGGCATCCCGGAGGGATCGTCGCTCGTCGTCGACGTCGACCCGGCCATCGCCCGCGTCTTCGCGACGGCACGGGCGGCACTCCGACAGGCCGGGGTGGACCTCGTCCCGATCGATGCCGAGGAACTCGCGTGCCACGACCAGCGTGCGGGTTTCGTGATCGCGCGCTACGAGATCGAACGCGAACTCGTCGCCCGGTTCGCGAGGGCCGCTGGCGACCGGCATCCGATCGAATGGCTCGCGGAACGCGTCGCGTCGCCCGACGTCCGCGACCTGCTGGGCGGGATCGCGTCCGAGCCGGTGGACGCGGGGGCGTACCACGAGGCGCTGCACGTACACCGCCACCGACTGCGTCACGCGTACGCCGACCTCTTCGAGCAGCACGGTCTCGATGCGATCGTCATGCCGGCCGTGCCGACGCCGCCGCCGCCGCGGGATGCGACCGAGACGGTCCGCCTTCCGAGCGGTGAGCACGACGCCTTCCCCGCCCTCACCCGCAACACCAGTCCCAGCAGCGTCGCCGGGGTCCCGAGCGTCTCGGTCCCCGCCGGTCTCGACGCGGAAGGTCTGCCGGTCGGGCTGCTGCTCGACGGACCGGAGCACCGTGATCGTCGCCTCCTCGAGATCGCGACGCGTGTCGCCGCGATCCTGCGGACGGGCGTCGACCCTGGCACCCCGCCGCCCGGGCCCGTCGGGTCGGATGCGACCCGGTCGGGCGAAGGCGCCGACGACGGGGCGTGACGGCGCCGCGTCGTCACCCGGCGGCGAGCACGGGCAGCAACGCCGCCGCGAACGCGTCCGCTGTGTACTCGAGCGGAACGTGCCCGTCGGGTATCGGTAACACCTCGGCGCCCAGCGCCTCGACGAGGCGGGGCTGCGAGGGCATCGCGTGCGGGTCCTGTTCGTGGACGACGCACCACGTCGGCGCCGTCACGAGGGGCAACCGGCGCTCCATCTCGTAGTGGGCGACGGCTCGGTGGCCGGCGGCGGGGTCGTCGGCGCGCAGGGCGTCGCGCAGGTACCGGTCGCGCAGCCGGGGATGTCCGGCCGGGTAGTAGGGCTCGCGGCCACGCCACAGCGTCAGGAGGTGGCTGCCGTCGTCCTGCGAGGTGTAGGCGTCGAGCGCGTGGGGCCGCGCCTGTCGGGCCGCGCGGGCGGCGGCATCGATGTACGAGGTCGACGAGAGCACGAGACGACGCACCTGCGCGGGTGCCGACGCCGCCACCTCGACGGCCACCGCACCGCCGGTGTGGTGGCCCACGACGTCGAACCGGTCGACACCGAGGGCCGCAGCGACCGCCAGTACCCCAGCCGCGTAGGCCTCGATGGTGTGCTCCACGGGCGGCGCCGACGCGCCGTAGCCGAGGGTGTCGAGGGCGAGGCAACGGCGGTGTCGACCGAGCACGCCGAGGACCTCGCGGTACTCGTCGCAGGAGCGTGGTGTCTGGTGGAGCAGGAACACCGGCTCACCATCCGCGGGTCCAGCGGCCACCAGGTGGACCCGCCCCACCTCGGTGTCCACGTACGCCGGCCGCCGGTCGATGCCCATCAACGGTCGTTGTCCCGTGGCCTCGTACACAGCGCCACCGCGGCCCGGACCAACAGCTGCGTGAGCCGTTCCATCGCCCCGAGGTCCACGGTGTTCATACCGGCTGCGAAGTCCACCTCGCGGCCGTCGACGACGGCCTTGGGCAGACCGACCCGAGCCGTCGGGATGCCCCGGTTGCGCAGGATGTTCGCATCCGTCGCGCCGGACTGGTCGAGCGGAGCGACCCGGCGCTCGCCGGTGACGGCCTCCCACGCTGCGACGGTGTCACGGATGATCGGCGCGTCTTCGGGGGTGCGCGACCCGGCGATCCCGAGGGCGAGCTCCACCTCGACGACCCCTGGGTCCACGCCTGCGGCCTGGAGGTGGTCGGCGAGTCCCCGGCGGGCGGCGAGCGGTGAGACCCCCGGGGCGAGGCGCACGTCGACACGCATCCGGCACGAGGCGGGGACGCCGGCCGGCATGCGCACGAGCCCGCCGTCGATCGCGCTGATGCTGCCCTGCGGGGCGACCTCGCCGCTGCGGTGCCGGTCCGGCCAACCGCGAAGCCACGCGTCCACGAGCGGGACCAGTTCGGCGGCCGTCAGGATGGGGTTCTGGTCCGGCAGGCGGTGGCGCGCGCCCACGTAGCTGTGCAGGCCGTGCACGGTGACGTCGAGCCACGCGAGCCCGACCTCCTCGGCGCTGACCCCCCAGAACGACTTGGTGATGATCGCGTGGTCGGCCCACACCCCCTGCTCGAGGAGGTACGAGGCACCGACCCCGTGTCCGACGTTGCGACGGGGACGGTCCTGGTCCCAGGCGTTCGTGGGCATCCCCCCGGCGCCGAAGGCCACGAGCAGATCGCCCCGGAGGGGGACCTCGGCAGCGGCGATCGCCTCGGCGGCCACGAGGTTGCACGCCGCGTGCCCCTTGGGGTTCATCGCGCCGAGACCCACGACGCGGTCACCCTCACGGACGGCGACCGGCCGCATGTCGGCGCGAAGCTCGGGACCGACCCACGGCACGTCGACCTCGGTCAGGCCTGTGTTCCAGGTGTCTACCGGGGCGTAGAGCAGGAGGTCCTCCCCGGTGCGGTCACCGCGGATCCGTCCCCACGCGTTGGCCTGTCGGTCGTCGATGACCTGGAGGTGACCCTCGATGCCGCGGTCCCGCATCGTCACGACGAGCTGTTCGGCGAGCGGCCGTTCGTACCCCGTCGGTGACGGCACCTCCACGAGGCCGGCGACGACCTCGGCGAGCCGCTCGCGGTCGATGGACGCGAGCGCCCGGTCGAGCGTGACGTCCAGGTTCACCTGATCGTCCCGACCCAGGTGCCCGTGCGCTCGGTCGCGGCTCGGCCGAGCTGTCGGCGCAGCAGGTACATCCCGACCACGAATCCGGTGACGAGGGCGGCGTCCACGCGCGCATCGGGGCCGCGGCGGCCACCGTTGCGGTAGCGGGCTCTGACCTTGCGAAGCGGTTCGATGAGTGTCACGGTGCCTCCTCGATGACACGGGTGTGGATGCTGCCGAGACCCTCGATCTCGGCACGGACATCGGCGCCCGGCACGACGGGCGACATGGGACCGAGCGCCCCCGTCAGGACGATGTCGCCCGCCCGCAGCGGCGTCCCCTGGGCGACCATGGTCCGCGCGAGCCAGGTCGCCGCCACGAGCGGGTTGCCGAGGCAGTCGGCGCCGCACCCGCTGGAGACCTGCTCCGTCCCGATGCACATGCGCATGCGGACCTTCTGCAGATCCACCTCGGACAAGGGGCGTGGGTGGGTGCCGAGGACGACGGCGCCGTGCGAAGCGTTGTCCGCGATCGTGTCGACGATGGACAGATCCCACCCGCGGATGCGCGAATCGACGATCTCGAGCGCCGGAACGGCGTAGGCCGTCGCACGGACGACATCGGCGACGGTCGGCTGGTCGACGGTCAACTCGTCGCCGAGCACGAGGGCGACCTCGGCCTCGATCCGTGCCTGGAGCAGCGAGCCCGCAGGCACCGGTTCACCGTCGCCGTAGGTCAGCTCCGCGAACAGCGTGCCGTAGTCCGGTTGGTCCACGCCGAGCTGCTGCTGCACCGCCGGTGAGGTGAGCCCGATCTTGCGACCGTTCGGTCGCCATCCGAGTTCGTCGATCACCCGGGCCACGTTGCGTTGCTGCACCGCGTACGCGGCGGTCAGGTCGCCCGCGGGCAGCGCGTCACGGACCGGGGCGACGGGCAGGCGGGACCGGGTGGCCTCCCACAGCAGTTCGGCGACAGACGTCACGGCATCGTCGTTCACGAGCCCTCCTCACGATGATCGAACACGCGCTTCGTCTTGCGCTCGGAGCGGGGCAGGTGGCCGATCGGCACGACCTCGACCGCGAAGCGCAGCCCCACCGCGTGGCGGAGCCGATCGGCCAGCACCGCCCCGAGGCCGGCGTCGTCGCCCGCCTCGACCACGAGCTGCACCTCGTCGCGCCCGGCGGCGTCGCGCGTGACGTGGACCTGGAACTCACCGGAGAGGCTGTCGCCGAGATCACCGAGCACGAGGTCGATCTGCGCGGGCAGGAGCAGCACGCCACGGACCTTGATCGCATCGTCGGTCCGTCCGGTGAGCCGGGCGATGCGCGGATGCGGGCTCCCGCACGCGCACGGTCCGGGCAGGATCCGCGACACGTCGCGGGTCCGGTAGCGGAGCAGTGGCGTGCCCTCCTTCCGGAAGGTCGTGAGGATCAGCTCGCCGGGCTCCCCGTCGGGGACGGGCGCGAGGGTGTCGGGATCGACGATCTCCACGAGGTAGTGATCGGACCACACGTGGATGCCATCGTGACGGGAGCACTCGATACCGACCCCCGGCCCCCACAGCTCGGTCAGCCCGTAGATGTCGAAGGTCTCGATGCCGAGCCGTTCCTCGATCCGTCGGCGGGTGGCCTCGCCCCAGCGCTCGGAACCGAAGATGCCGACGCGCAGGTCGATGTGCTCACGGAGCGACTCGCGCTCCACCAGTTCAGCCAGCAGCAGGGCGAAGCTCGCGGTGGCGCCGAGGACCGTCGTCCCGAGCTCACGGATGGCCGTCATCTGCAGCGCGGTGTCCCCAGGTCCGGTGGGGATGGCCATGGCACCGACGCGTTCCGCACCCGTCTGGAAGCCGATGCCGGCGGTCCACATCCCGTAGCCGACGGCGAGCTGCACGCGGTCGCTGGGACCGACGCCGGCGTACTCGTAGCAGCGGGCGAACTGCGCGGTCCACGACTCGATGTCGGCGGCCGTGTAGGTACAGATGGTGCGCTTGCCGGTCGTGCCCGAGGAGCTGTGGATGCGTACGACGTCGCGCAGCGGGACGGCCGTCCACCCCCACGGGGAGCACGCCCGCAGCTGGTCCTTGGTCGTGAACGGCAGGTGCCGGAGGTCGTCGCGACCACGGAACGCCGACGGATCCACCCCGGCGCCGTCGAGCAGGTCGCGGAAGAACGCCGCGCCCTGGTAGGCGTGCTGGACCGTCCACCGCAGCTCGGCGTCGACGTCCACGTCGGCGTCCGCGGACGAGCGCCGCCGGTCGGTGACGGTCATGGTCGGTCCTCCGTGACGGGGGTGGCGTGGTCTGGATCGCCGAGCACCACGAGCGCGTCGAGGACCACCGGGAGGCCGCCCCGGACCACGACGGGGTTGCAGTCGATCTCGGTGACGGCCGGGTCCTCGAGCACCCGGGCGACGGCGGCGACGAGCTCGGCGAACGCGCCGCGATCGAGCGGGGGCCCGCCGCGGAAGCCGTCGAGCAGCGGAGCCGCTCGGAGCTGGCCGAGCGCGGCATCGAGCTCACCCGGTAGCGGCGGCGCGAGGCAGAACGCGACGTCCGGGTCGAGCTCGGCCGTCACCCCGCCCACGCCGACCGACACGACGGGCCCGAAGACGTCGTCGCGGAGCCCGCCGACGAGCAGCTCGTACTCGCCCCTGACCTGCTCGGCGACGAGTACCTGGCCGTCACCGGCGGCGGCGAGTTCTGACCAGCACGCGGCCACACCGTCGACGTCGAGGCCCAGGCGGACCAGGCCGCCTTCGGTCTTGTGGGCGACGCCGGATGCCTTCGCGACCACGTGCGCCGGCGCGTGCTCGGTCGCGAAGGCGATCGCCTCGTCGACCGACGTGGTCAGGCGCTCGGCCGGGACGGGGAGGCCCTCGCCGAGCCGCCGCTTCGCCTCCCACTCGCTCAGGACGATCACGCCGTCACCTCCGGCCGGACCGGCCGGCTCGCCCGTGGGACCACCAGGGCCGCGACCGCCCGTTCGACGGCCGGGAACAGGGGGACGCCACCGGCGATCAGGTGCTCGCTCACCTGCGGGACGTCGAGGACGTAGGCGGTGGTGGGCTTGCCGGTCGCCGCGTGCGCCCGGGCCACGGCCTCGCCGAGTGCCGGCACGTCCAGGCCGCAGTCGATCAGTACGACGCCGTCGATCTCGGCCGCGTCGTACACCGCCCGCACCGCCCGCTCCATGTTCGCCGGGTCGCACTGCGGCGTGAGGTCCACCGGGTTGCCCGTCGGCGCGAAGTCCGGCACGAGCGCACGGATGGTCGCCTGCGTCGCCGGGTCGAGTTCGGGGAGCTCGGCCCCGTGAGCCTCGACGGCATCGGCGGCCAACACCCCCGGCCCGCCGGACACGGTGACGACGGCGACACGGCGGACCGGCGTGGCGGCGGCCACGGCGGTCCCGAACAGGCGGTCGAAGAAGGCGCCGGTGTCGGTCTGGGCGGTGATGCCGGCCCGCAGGAAGGCGGCCCGGACGGCGCCGTAGGCACCGGCGATGGAACCGGTGTGGCTGGCCGCGGCTCGGGCGCCGCTGCGGCTCCGGCCGGCCTTGATCGCCACGACCGGCTTGTGTGCGGTGACCTCCCGCGCGACGTCGATGAAGCGGTGCCCGTCCGCGACCGACTCCACGAACATCCCGATCGCGGTGGTGCGCTCGTCCTGCCCGAGCCACGCGAGCGCGTCGGTGACGGACACGTCCGCCGCGTTCCCGAGGGACAGGAAGCGGGCCATACCGGCGCGTCGTTGCCGCACCTCGGACAGGAAGATGCCGCCGAAGGCTCCCGACTGCGTGAGGAAGCTGATCCCGCCGGGCGTGTGAGGGACGTCCCAGAAGTACGACCCGTCGAGCCAGTCGTCGTCGCCGCGGCACGACAGCACGCCCATGCAGTTGGGGCCGACCAGGCGCGTGCCCGCGGCCCGGGCGACCGCGACCATCTCGTCCTGGACGGCGCGTCCCTCGGGGCCCGCCTCACCGAACCCCGAGGAGAGCACAACGGCGGCGCCGGCTCCCGCCGCGGTGGCGTCGCGCAGGGCGTCGACGGCCCGGGCGGCCGGGACCGAGATGAGCGCGAGGTCGACCGGACGGTCGAGGCTCGTGACCGCCGTGGCCCCCTCCAGCACACCACCGGCGGGGTTGACGGGGGTCACGCTCGCCCGGCCCCCGGCCAGCACGTTGCGCAGCAGCTGGTTGCCCAGCCGAGCCGGATCGCGCGAGGAGGCGCCGTAGACGGCGATCGTCTCGGGCTCGAACAGCGGCGTCAGGGAGTCGGTCACCGCCACGCGACCTCGAGCCGCGTCGGACCGCGGAAGTTGAGCGTCGGCTGCCAGTCGATCTCCTGCTGCGCCAACCGGAGCTCGGGCAGACGTTCGAGCACGAGGGGGAGGACGATGCGCGCCTCTTCGCGTGCGAGCGGTCCGCCGATGCACCAGTGGGCACCGTGCGCGAACGCGACGTGTTTGCCGTCCGTGCGGTCGAGTCGGAACTCGTCGGGGTCGCGGAAGGCCTCGGGGTCGCGGTTCGCCGCACCGAGGACGATGACCACCGGGTCGCCGGCCGCGACCTCGCGACCGGCGAGCACCGTGTCCTCCTTGGCCAGCCGCGGGGTCATCTGCACCGGACTCTCGAAGCGCAGGATCTCCTCGGTCGCGGCGTCCACGAGGTCCGGCTGCTCCCGCAGCAGGGCCAGCTGCTCCGGGTGTCGCAGGAGGGTGAGGATGCCGTTGCTCAGCATGTTCGTGGCCGTCTCGTGCCCCGCCGTCATCAGGAACAGCGCGTTGGCGTGGATCTCCACGTCGCTGAGGGTGCCGTCGTCCTCGGCCTCGATCATGGCGGTCAGCAGGTCGTCCCGCGGGTCCGCCCGCCGGGCGGCGACGAGGTCGGTCAGGTAGGCGCGCATCTCCCGGACGGAGGTGAGCGTGGCGCGGGCCAGGTGCTCGTCGAGGTCGCCGGAGCCGACGAAGAAGACGATGTCGTTGGCCCAACGTTCGAAGCGCCGACGGTCGGCCTCGGGGATGCCGAGGATGCCGGCGACGACCATGGCCGGCAGCGGGTAGGTGAACGCCGCGTGGATGTCCGCCCTGCGGCCCGTGAGGAGGTCGTCGAGCAGCCGGTTGGCCGCGCGCTCGATCACCTCGCGCTGGCGCGAGACCGCTCGGGCACGCAGTGCCTGCGCCAGCAACCGACGGACCCGTGTGTGCCCGGGTGGATCACGGAAGGCCACGATGGCCGACAGGGTCTCGGTGACCTCCGCGATGTCCTCGCGGACTTCGGGCTCGAGCCGTGACACGAGCGCCTCGATGCGCTCGGAGCTGACGGAACGGTCGCTGAGGACCTCGGTGGCCTGATCGTGGCGCACGATGACCCGACCGATCGACGCGCCGCTCGCCTCCCGCTCGCGGAGCTCGCCGTAGATCCGATAGGGGTCGCGGAGCCCGTCCGGCGAACGGAGGCGACGGAACAGGTCCCGCACGACCTGCTCGTCCTCACCGAGCGGCGTGGCTCGGCTGGCAGGTGCGGCTGGCGACATGCGTTGCTCCTCGCGTTGCGATCTGCGGCACGCACCTCGCAGCTCAGCCGACCTTTGCAGAAACGCCAACGGTTCTGGTTCATTGACCGGACCGGAGACCAGAGGAACGCCCATGCCCGCACCGTCGCGCTCGGCTTCCCCGCCCTCGGTCCTGAGCAAGGTCGACCGGATCCTGGCCGCGTTCGACGACGACCACCAGATCATCGGCCTGTCCGACCTGGCCCGGATCGCCGACCTCGCCAAGCCGACCGTCCACCGGCTGGCGAGCGAACTGGTGGCGCTCGGGTTGCTCGACCGCATCGACGAGCGTTTCAGCCTCGGACGACGGCTGTTCGAGCTCGGACAGCGCGTGCCGGGCTACCGCGACATCACCCGTCTGGCGATCCCGTTCGTCGAGGACCTCTACGTCGCCACGGGTGCCACGGTCTTCCTCAGCGTCCGCGACGGCAACGAGATCCTGTACGTGATCAAGATCCGGGGCCACACCGGCGAGAACGAGGTGTCGTCGCTCGCGGGCCGTCTGCCGCTGCACTGCACGGCCACGGGCCGCGCGATCCTCGCGGCTGAACCCGACGCGACCCTGGAGGAGTGCATCGCCGCGGGCCTGCCCCGGATGACCCGGCACACCGTGACGTCCCCGAGCTTGCTGCGTCAGCTCGTGGACGAGGCGCGGCTGGCCGGCGCCGCCAGCGAGCGCGAGGAGGTCCGCCTCGGCTACGGCGCCGCTGCTGCGGCCGTCCTGGGATCCGACGGACGACCCGTTGCCGCCATCGGGATCGCGATGCCGATCCACAAGGGCGAGCCCAGTTCCTACCACAGTCTCGTGCGCACATCCGCCAGGGCCATCGGACGGATGCTCGACTCCACCAGCACCTGACCGCGGCGACGGCGAGCACATCCGGGTCCTCGGGTGTGGCCGCATCCCGAGACATGCAGGCCCGGGCGCCGAGACGATCAGTGCGACGACGCCTTCGCCAGGAACTCGAACGCGATCGGGTGGTACTCGTCGGCCTTCTCGTGCTGTGGCCAGTGACCGCAGTCGTCGAACAGGACCAGCTCCGAACCCGGGATGGCCTCGTGCATCTTCTGCGCCTCGGGGATCTCGCCGAACGGGTTGTCGCGGCCCCAGATCACGAGGACCGGCATCGTCAGCTTGGCCATCCGCTCCTCGGTCAACAGGTTGCGCTGGCGCCGCTCCATCTCCTGCAGGCCGAGCAGGTTGTCCAGGTGCTCCTGGAACCGGGGCTGGTGGTAGATCCGGTAGCGGACGTCGACGAGTTCGTCGGTCACATCCGCCTCCGGGTCGGCCATCAGCAGGTGGAGGCGCTGCTCGGTCAACGCCCGGTCATCGCTCAGCACCGCCTCGCGGGTGGAGTTCTTGATGCGCGCCATGACCGCGGGCACGGCCTTGGTGCCACCCGACGCGACGAGCTGGATGGAGCGGACGCGCTCGGGGTGGTCGGAGCCGACGTAGGCCGCGATCCACCCGCCGAGCGACTCCCCGACGATGTGGACGCGGTCGATCCCCTGCGCGTCGAGGTAGTCGAGGACGTGCTGCGCGTAGCGGGGCAGCTCGTAGGGTTCGTCGACCGGGTCGGTGTACCCGTGACCGAGCGCGTCGATCGCGTGGCAGCGGTAGCCGGCGTCGACGTACGCGCCGATGTTGCGACTGAAGGCCTCGAGGTGCCCCGAGGTGCCGTGGAGGAAGATCACGTCCTCCCCTTCGCCGGCCGTCAGCGCCCGCGTACGGACACCGCCGGCGTCGACGTACTCGATGCAGAACGGGTGGGGGGTCAGGTCGAGCCAGATGCTCACGTGGGGCTCCTCGTCGGTGGCTGGTTTCGGGTCAGGCAGCAGGGGCAGGGGCACGGGGCTCGTCGATGACGGCGACCCCCATCCCGGTCAACCACTCGCGCATGGGGCTGTAGGCCAGGGCACGGCCGGGTGCGTGCCCACACGCGGCGGCGACCAGGAGCCACGAGCGCAGCTCCTGCCCTCCGTTGCCGGCGATCTCGGCCAGGTCGTCCTGGTGGGCGAGGAGCTCGCGCATACGCCCCTGCTCGACCCAGGACAGGAGCTCGTGGTCGAAGTCCTCGTTCAGCCGCGCCTCGGCGTTGACGATGATCTGGCGGCGGCGGACGTCGTAGTCGGACCAGTTCTCACGGCCGTCGAGGAACGCCTCCACCATGAAGGCGTCGTCGTCCGACCTCGGGGCGCGCCAGTCCGGCCACGGCAGCGCGTGCGACAGACCACCGGAAGCCACGACGACGACGCGGCGGTCTCCCGGCAGGGCCGCCACCGCCTCGGCCACGGTCCGACCGAGCGTCTCGCACCGTTCCAGTCGCGGGAGCGGCGGGGCGAACATGTTGACGATCAGCGGCAGCACCGGGGCATCGGTGCCGGGCAACAGGTACTGCACCGCGTGGCTGATGCCGTGATCGACCTGCATCCTGCCGGAGAAGGCGATGTCGAAGTTCGCGTCGACCAGGTGCTGGGCGATCGCCTGCGCTGCCCCGGGGTCGGTCGGCAAGGGCCCCTTCGGCGTCCCGGACTCCCCGGCGGCGACGACCTCCCCGACCCCGAGCGTGAAGGCGGGCATCAGGTCGAGCCACAGCCCACGGAAGTGGTTCGAACCGACGATGATCACGAGGTCCGGCGCCGCGGCCTCGACCGCCTCGCGGGCAGCGCCGAGCGCGTCGCGGTAGCGCGTCGCGCCCTCCTGGTCGCTGGTGGTGTCCCAGTGGGTGTTCATCAACGTCGAGTGCGAGGCTGCGACGCCGAGGACGATCTGGCTCATGAGTCGGTCTCCCGGTCCTGGACCCGCAACCAGGCGTCGACCACGCCGTGGTAGGCCGCCGGTCGCTCCTCCTGGAGGTGGTGGGACACCCGGTCCATCACGAAGAGCTGCCCGTGGGGCACCATCCGCGCCAGCATCAGCGGGTAGTCCGGCGTGAGGAACGCGTCGTACATGCCCCAGGCGAAGAGCGTGGGCGCGGCGATGGCCCGCAGCGAGTCCTCGAGGTCCTCCCAATCACCGCGGAGCTCGTCGGAGTGGCCGGCGAGCTCGACCTCGCCCGGCTGCAGGCTCTGCTCGTAGCGTCGATCGATGGTCGACTCGGGGATGAGGTTCGGGTCGTACCACTCGAGCGACGCGATCAGGTGACGCATCTTCTCGCGGGTGGGGCCCTCGCCGCCGTAGTACGCATCGCGCGCGTTGCGGCCACGCCGCGCGCCCTCGGGCAACGGCGCGAGCGGACCGTAGAAGACCGGCATGGAACCGGTCACCACGAGCGCCCGCAGACGATCCGGGAACAGCGCCGCGAACCGCACCGCGATGGTCCCGCCCCAGGAGTTGCACACCACATCGACCGGCCCGTCGAGGCCGAGTTCGTCGAGCAGGTCGCGCAGCGACGTCGCCAGGAACGTCCACCGTGGCCCGCTGATCGGCTGCTTGTCGGATGCTCCGTACTGGAGCAGGTCGACGAACACGCAGCGGCGATCCGCCGAGAACATCGGCGCGACGGGACCGAAGTCGGTCCACGCCGAGCAGCCCGGACCACCGCCGTGCAGGAACACGGTCGGCGGGCCCTCGTCGCCCAGCTCGATCACGTGGTAGGTGCGGTCGTCGACCGCGACATCGCGCCCCGCCGGCTGCGGTCCGGCTTCGCGGGTCACGGGCCACCCGCCGCGTCGCCGCCCTGCGGTGAGCGGCGTTCGGGGGGCACGTCGGCGTCCGTGGCGTAGGGGTTCCCGGTCGCTTCGGCCGGGGTCGGGGTCCGGCGGCGTGCCCGCTGGGTCGCCCTGTCCTTGGCGATGATCGCCTCCCGTTCCACCTCGGGCCAGAACGGGTTCGGCTCGCTGGCGAGGCGGCGCCAGGCGGTCAACGACAGGTCGGGGCGGTAGAGCCGTTCGGGCGGGGCATCGGTCTGCTCGACCATCCACGCATCCTGGCCCGAGAAGTCGCCGTGGAACAGCCAGCGGATGCCACCGAGGTAGCGCGCCTTGTACGACAGCGACTTCGCGCCCCGCTCGAAGTTCACCATCACGCCGACGTAGAGGTGCTCGTCCTCGTCGATGGGCACGTAGAACTCGTAGTGGATGAAGTGCGGGTAGGCGACGCGCAACACGCCCGGCTGCGAGACGGAGACGAAGCCGGGGAAGTCCTGCGCCGCGATGTGCTCGTTCGGCTCCTGCCCCGCGCCGGTGTTGCCGAGCGTGAAGGACTCGCCCTCCGGTGGGTTCAGCTTCCACCAGCGCTTGTTGGTCCAGCGACCGACACCCGGGAACTCCGCCTCCCAGTGGACCTCGTCCTGCACCCGGAAGATCCAGCGCGCGCGTCGCTCGATGTGGGTGACGTTCCAGGTCGGCATGGTCTTGAACAGGCGCCACAGCGAGGTGCGGTGCAGGTACTTGGCGTGGCCCTCGTCGAAGCCGTTCTCGCAGGCCAGCCGCCAGTTGCCGGACCGCCGATCGATGCGGCCGCCGACGCTGAACGGCACGCCCTGGGTGAGCTCCTCGGGCAGCTGTTCGTCGATCGGGTGGGGCTCGCGGTCACCGACGTAGATCCAGACGAGCCCGAGGCGTTCCTCGACCGGGTAGGTGGCGACGGCGACCTTGCCGCAGATCGGCGAATCCGGCCCGTCGGTGATCACCGCGTTCAGGACCCCGTCTTCGAGCCCGAAGGTCCACCCGTGGTAGGCGCACGAGACCGTGCCGGGGAACTGCACGTCCCCCTCGGACAGCTTCACACCCCGGTGCGGGCAGCGATCGTGCAGCGCGTGGGCCGTGCCGTCCTCGTCGCGCACCACCATGATGTTCTCGCCGAGCAGGCGCACGGCCTTCGGAACGTCGGTGAGGGTGTTGGCCCAGCAGACCGGGTACCAGTAGTCCCTCAGGCCACGGGCGGCGCCGTCGTAGACGGGCCACGACGACCAGTCGAGGCGCCCCTTCTGCGTGGCGGCGACGAGCTCAGCGCTGCTGGCTCGCGAGGTAGGGACCGACTCGGTGGTGCTCACGGGTGCCTCCTGGAACGGCGGGACAGGCGGTGGAGCGGCGGGCTCAGTTGGCCGACGGAGAGGGACCCGACGCCGCCAGATCGAGGGCAACGTCGACGATGAGGTCCTCCTGACCACCGACGAGCCCGCGTTCCCCGATCTTCACCAGCAGCTCGCGGACATCGACGCCCTGGGCCTGCGACACCCGTTCCGCGTGGCGCAGGAAGCTGGAGTAGACGCCGGCGTAACCCAGGGTCAGCGTCTCGCGGTCGACCCGGACGGGGCGGTCCTGCATCGGCCGGACGATGTCATCGGCGGCGTCCATGAGCGCGAACAGGTCGCAGCCGTGCTCCCACCCGTAGAGGTCGGCCACGGCGACGAAGGCCTCGATGGGTGTGTTCCCCGCACCGGCACCCATGCCAGCCAGCGACGCATCGACCCTGGTGACACCGTGCTCGACGGCGACGACCGCGTTCGCCACGCCGAGGGCGAGGTTGTGATGGGCGTGGATCCCGAGCCCCACGTCGTCGGGGAGCGCCTCGCGGAAGGCGACCACCCGCTGGCGGACCCCCTCCATCGTCAGGCGGCCCCCGGAGTCGGTCACGTAGACGCAGTTCGCCCCGGCGTCGGCCATGATCCTCGCCTGCTCGGCGAGGACGTCCGGCGACGCCATGTGGGCCATCATCAGGAACCCCGCGACGTCCATGCCGAGTTCGCGGGCCAGACCGATGTGCTGGGGCGCGATGTCCGCCTCGGTGCAGTGGGTGGCGACACGGACCGACCGGACGCCGAGGTCGTGGGCGGCACGGAGATCGTCGAGGGTGCCGATGCCGGGGAGCAGCAGCGTGGTCAGCTTCGCCCGCCGGCAGACCTCGGCGGCGGCACGGATCCACTCGCCGTCCTCGTGGGCGCCGACGCCGTAGGTCAGCGAGGACCCGGCCAGGCCATCACCGTGAGCCACCTCGATCGCGTCGACACCGGCCGCATCGAGGACACGTGCGATCGTGCGCACGTCCCCAACGGAGTACCCGTGCCGGATGGCGTGCATCCCGTCGCGAAGGGTGACGTCCTGGACGTAGAGCCTGGTCACGATGCACCACCGGTGACGTTGCTCAGCCGCTCCCCCGTGGACAGCGCCGCCGCGGTCATGATGTCGAGGTTCCCGGCCCAAGCCGGCAGGTAGTCCGCCGCGCCCTCCACCTCGAGGAGCACCGACACCTGCTGCGCAACCGCATCCGGATCCACACCCTCGGGCACCCGCTGCCTCGCCGCGTCGAACGGTTCGACGAGCACCCGATGCCTGAGCCGGTACCCGGGCACGTACTTCTGCACCGCGGCCACCATGTCCTCGATCGAGGCGACGATGTCGCCGGGATCGGCGGGCCCGGTGAGGCAGAGCACCGTGTCACGCATCACCAACGGCGGCTCGGCCGGGTTGAGGACGATGATCGCCTTCCCCCGGGTCGCGCCGCCGACGGCCTCGATGCCACGGGCGGTGGTCTCGGTGAACTCGTCGATGTTGGCGCGCGTCCCCGGCCCCGCGGAGCGCGACGAGATCGACGCGACGATCTCGGCGTAGGGCAGCGCCGCGACCTTCGAGACCGCCGCGATGATCGGGATCGTGGCCTGCCCGCCGCACGTGACCATGTTCACGTCGCGAGCGTCGGCGTGCTCGCCGCCGTTGACCACCGGGACGACGTACGGGCCGATCGCCGCGGGCGTCAGGTCGACCAACTGCGCCGGGTGATCGGCCAGGAGTTCGGCGTTGGCGACGTGCGCCGTGGCGGAGGTCGCGTCGAAGACGACCCGGACGTCGCCCGCCCCCGGCATCGCCAGCAGACCCTCCACGCCATGGTGCGTGGTCGCCACGCCGTGGCGTCGCGCCCGCGCGAGGCCATCGGAGTCCGGATCGATGCCGACCAGTGCGGCGACCTCGAGCGGTCCGTCCGAGCGCAGGATCTTGACCATCAGATCGGTACCGATGTTGCCGGAGCCGATGATCGCCACGGGTACACCCACGAGAGCCTCCTCGGCGGCCCGTCCCCCGCGTCCGCGGGTGCCGTCTCACCGTGCGGCGACCTTGCCGAGCCGCCTCGTCGCGGGCAACGGCGACGGTTCGCTGAGCGGAACGCGGCCGTGCTCGCCCACGATCAGGCCGAGCGAGTCGGCCACACGCCAGAGCGCGTCGGACTCGAGCCCATGCCTCACACCGGCAGGGCGGCGTCCGCGAGGGCCCGACCGTTCGTCGCGATGACGTGCCGGTACCAGCCGTAGCTGGCCTTCGGGGTCCGGTCCTGGTTGTCGGGATCGACGCGCACGAGACCGAAGCGCTTCGCGTACCCGGAAGCCCACTCGAAGTTGTCGATGAGCGACCAGACCATGTACCCACGCACGTCGACGCCCTCAGCGATGGCCTGCTGCACGACGCAGAGGTGGTCGCGTAGGTAGCTGATGCGACGGTGGTCGTGGACGTGACCGTCGGCAGCGATCTGGTCGTCGAAGGCCGCACCGTTCTCGGTGATGACGACGGGGAGCTCGTACTCGTCGCGCAGTGTCCGCAGGACGTCGAGCAGCGGTCGAGCGTCGATCGCCCAGTTGCTGGCCGTGTACTGGTAGCCATCCGGTGCGAGCTGGTCGATGCCGAGACCGCTCGGGACGAACGGACCACCGGAGCCCGGATCGCCGGCAGCGGCGTGGATCGGGCCGTAGTAGTTGAGCCCGAAGAAGTCGATGGGGCAGGTGAGGTCCTCGACGTCACCCGGTTCGAGGAAGGACGCCCCACCTCGCTGGTGGTGCCAATCGAGGAGCGGCGCCGGGTACCGGCCGTGGACGAGCGGGTCCAGGCCGATGCGGTTGTAGGCGGCATCGAGCAGCTCGGCGGCGTGCAGGTCAGCGTCGGATCGTGAAGCGGGGGTGACCGGCCAGTACGAGGCCACGATGCCGTAGGCGTTCTCGGGACGGCGCCGACGCATCTCACGGACCGCGCGTCCGTGAGCGAGCAGCTGGTGGTGCACCGCGGGCAGGACCCGGCTCGGGTCACCCAGCCCAGGCGGGAAGCTGGTGGAGCCGTAGCCGCTCCAGGTCGTCACCGGCACCTCGTTGAGCGTCATCCAGTGGCGGACACGGTCCCCGAAGGCATCGTGGACGGCGACGGCGAACGCCACGAAGCGGTCCACGGTCTCGCGCTCGAGCCAGCCGCCGTCACGCTCGAGCGCCTGCGGGAGCTCCATGTGGTTGATGGTCACCAGCGGGACGATCGAACGCTCCAGCAGCCCGTCGATCAGCCGGTCGTAGAACCCGATACCGGAGGGGTTGACGACGCCGTCACCCTGCGGGTGGATGCGGGTCCAGGACAGCGAGAAGCGGTACGCGCGGAGCCCGAGGCCCGCCATGAGCTCGAGATCCTCGTCGACGCGGTGGTAGTGGTCCGCGGCGGTGTCCGCGGTCTCCCCCGCGTGGATCCGGCCCGGCTGTGCCGCGAAGACGTCCCAGTTGGACGGTCCGCGTCCGTCGATCGTCGTCGCGCCCTCCACCTGGTAGGCCGAGGTGGCGGCGCCCCACAGGAAGTCCTCGGGGAAGGCCATCGGTGGTCCCCTCCGAACCGGGTCAGCCACGGTTCGCCGCCGGCCCGGTCGACGCACGGACGATCAGCTCCACCGGCAGCTCGTGACGACGGGGATCGCCCAGCCCGTCCTTGGCACTCCCGATGAGCAGCCGCACGGCGAGTTCGCCCATCTCTGCGATCGGCTGCCGGATGGTCGTCAGCGGCGGGTCGACGAGCCGAGCCGCACGCTCGTCGTCGAACCCCACGACCGAGATGTCGTCAGGCACCCGCATCCCCGCCGCGCGCAGGGTCATGAGCGCACCCGCCGCGAGGTAGTCCACCAAGCAGAACAACGCATCGAAGTGCATGCCCTGATCGAGCAGCGCCCGGACAGCCGAGGAGGCCGAAGCGGGATCCTCGTACCGCTCGTCCGACGCGATGATCAGCGCAGGGTCGACCGCCACGCCGTACTCCCGCAACGCTCGCCGGTACCCGGCGAGGCGGTCCTCCACGTACAGACCCCCTGCGGCGGGCGCGATCGCCGCGATGCGCCGGTGACCGAGTTCGAGCAGGTGGCGCGCCGCCAGGTAGCCGCCCTCCTCGTTGTGGGCACAGACCGTCGTCACCCAGTCGTACGACAACTCGTCCTCGATCAGGACGATCGGCAGGTCGAGGCCGGAGAGGTGCGCGCGGTACGGCTCGATCGAGCCGGGCGTGACGAGCAGGACGCCGTCCGCGCGCAGCTCCTTCACGCTCTCGAGCAGCTCGGTCAGCGGTTCCGAGGACTCGAGGGGGTAGGCGAAGACGTGGTAGCCGAGCTCACGTGCCGCCGCAGCCGCTGCCCGCAGCCCGGTGTCCCACCACCCGAACGACCTGCCGGGCAGCGTGGCCACCAGCGTCCGCGACCGTCCCGTCCGCAGGGCACGCGCTGCAGAGTTCGGCCGGAAGCCCAGCTCTTCTGCGACCGCCCGGACGTGTTCGGCGGTGGCCCGCCTGACATCGGGGTGGACGGGCTCCGACAGGGCGCGCGACGCCGTGGCGTTGCTCACGCCTGCAGCTCGGGCGACATCGGACAGCGTGACCGTCCTCGTCGGACCCGCCCCCGCCGCTGCTGGTGTAGCTCGACTCATCCCTTCACAGCCCCTTCCATGAGTCCTGCCACCATCTGGCGTGACAGCAGGACGAAGACCACGATAAGCGGCAGCACGCTCAGGAGCGTGCCCGTCATGACCATGGCGTAGTCGACGTAGTAGGTGTCGTTCAACGTCCGCAGGGCGATCTGGATCGTGTGCTTGGACTCGTCCTGCAGGACGATCAGCGGCCACAGGAAGTCGTTCCAGGCGAACAGGAACGTGTAGAGGGCGAGCACGGCGGCGCCCGGTCGTACCGAGGGAACGACGACGTTCCGGAACAGCCCGAAGGTGGAGCACCCGTCGATGCGGCCGGCCTCGAGCAGCTCATCGTGCACGGAGGTGGCGACGACCTGGCGCATCCAGAAGACCCCGAACCCGGTCACCAGCCCCGGCACGATCACCGCGCGCAGGGAGCTGACCCACCCGAACCGGGACATGAGGATGTAGAGGGGGATCAGGCCGAGCTGCTGGAGCGGAACCATCATGGTCGCGATGACGAAAGCCATCAGCGCGGACCGTCCACGGAACTGGATCTTCGCGAACGCGAACCCGGCCAGCGTGGCGAACACCACCGTCGACACGGTCGTCGTGGCCGCGATCACGAAGGAGTTCAGGAGCGCACCCCCGAACGGCACACGGGCGACGGCGTTCGTGGCGTTCTCGAGGAGGTTCGGTCCCGGAATCAGCCGGGGTGGGATCTGGCTGATCACCTCGTTGGTGTTCGAGGCGACCACGATCATCCAGTAGAAGGGGAACACCGAGACGACGACGGCACCGATGAGGACGGCGTAGTGCCAGTGCCGACCGATGCGACGGAACCGACGAGGGCGTGGCGACGCCGTCCGTCGACCGGACGGCTGGCGCGCCGGGGCTGCGGATCCTGGACGTGTGTCCGTGGCCGTCACGGTCGCACCTCCCGTGCGATCTCTGGGTCGGGCGACCTCCGGCTCCGGCGGCCGTTCGGCTCCCGATCGTCCAGGTAGTTGCGGAGCGCGAAGAGCCCGAACACCACGAGCGAGCACAGCGCGGTGAGCATGACCAGCGTCCAGGCGATCGCCGAGGCGTACCCGAAGCGGAACTGCCGGAACGCCTGGTTGTAGAGGTACAGGAGGATCGTGAGGTACTGGTTGTCGGCGCCCCCTGTGGTTCCGGAACCTGCACCGAACAGGAGCGGTTGGGCGAACAGCTGCAGGTTCCCGATGACGGAGACCACCGTCACGAAGAGCAGGGCGGGTCGCACCTGTGGAACGGTGATCCGCCAGAAGCGCTGGACCCGACCCGCCCCGTCGACCATCGCGGCTTCGTACAGGTCCTTCGGGATGCCCTGCATCGCCGCCAGGAAGATGATCGCGTTGTAACCCGTCCACTGCCAGTTGACCATCGAAGCGATCGCCACGTGCGAGGCGAAGCGGGACGAGTACCAGTCCACGCCGCCGAAACCGACCGTCTCGAGGAGCATGTTCACGAGTCCGAAGTGACGCCCGAAGAGCGACTGGAAGACGATCGCGATCGCCACGACGGAGGTGATGTTGGGCACCAGCAGGGAACTACGGAAGAGGTGAGGGGCACGGAGGAACCGGTCGCTCAGCAGCTCAGCGACGATGAGTCCGACGACCATCTGGGGGAGGGTGGACAGCAGCAGGATGGAGAAGGTGTTCTGGACAGCCCGCCAGAACCTCGGGTCCTCGGCCAACCGCAGGTAGTTGGCCAAACCGACGAACTCACGGCCCCCGAAGACGTGCCAATCGTGCAGCGAGACCCAGAGCGTGTAGCCGATCGTGAACACGCCGAACACCAGGAAGATCACCAGGAAGGGCGCGACGTAGAGGTACGGGGCGACCCGTTCCTCTCGCCGCCACCATGCGGCACGGAGGCGCTGCTGGGAGCCGTGGTCCACCAGGCTGGTCACGACGCGCTCAGAACTGGGTTTCGCGGAGGATGTTGGCGATCGTCGACTCCCACGCCTCGTCCGAGGTCTCACGACCCGACGCGACGCGC
Organism: Nitriliruptor alkaliphilus DSM 45188; assembly: GCF_000969705.1. Classification (GTDB taxonomy): domain Bacteria; phylum Actinomycetota; class Nitriliruptoria; order Nitriliruptorales; family Nitriliruptoraceae; genus Nitriliruptor; species Nitriliruptor alkaliphilus. Next base: position 5,092,068 of record NZ_KQ033901.1, on the reverse strand, counting down.
CCGAGACCAGCCTCGAACTCCGAGTTGATCAGCTGGAAGTGAGGCCCGATGTTCTGCGCCTCGACCACGAGGGCGTTCGCGGCGAAGATGCGCCCGACCGGAGCCCCGTTGAAGAACTCGCTCTCGAGATCCTGGACGGCGTCCTCGTCGTAAAGTTCAGGGGTCGACGGGAAGTTCCCGACGTCCTCGAACACCGCCAACTGCTGGGCAGGTGCGGTCAACCACTCGATCAGGCGGTACGCCTCCTCGTGGTTCTTCGACTGTGCCGGCACCACCAGGTGCGAACCACCCCAGTTGCCGCCCCCCTCCGGCAGCGCTGCGATGTCCCAGTTCCCTGCCGTGTCCGGTGCCTGCTCCTGGACCAAGCCCATCATCCAGGCAGGGCACGTCAGGACGGCGTACGCACCGTCGTTCATGCCGATGTTCCAGTCGGAGCTCCAGATCTCGATGTTGGCATCGATCCCCGCATCGATCGCCGCCGTCACCGTGTCCCAGGCCTTGCGCACCTGTGAACTCTCCTCGAAGATCGGCTGCCCGTCGGCGTCGTAGTAGTTGTCCGCGGACTGGTGCACGACCGCCCGGTAGAGCGTCTGGTTCGCGCTGTCGACGAAGGGACGTCCGGTCGCCTCGGTGTACTGCTGGCCGACATCGATGAAGCTCCCCCAGGAGTCGGCCCAGAGCGCCGAGACCTCATCCCGATCCGTCGGCAGTCCTGCATCCCCGAACAGGTCGACGCGGTAGCACATGCCCATCCCCCCGACGTCCGTCGGGAGCCCGATCGTGACCTCGCCGTCGAGCGTCGAGCCCTGCTGCCAGCGCCAGTCCAGGTACAGATCACGCACGTCATCGGCCCCGTGATCGCGCACGTTCACGAAGGCCCCGGGGTTCTGCAGGAAGCTCCCGATCACCGAGACGTCGAGCACCGCGATGTCCGGCCCGCCCGAGCCGGCGGCCAAGGAGGCGGCGACCCGGTCGTGGTGCTCGTCGTAGTCGGCGAACTGCTCCCGGATGCTGACGTGCGGGTTGTCCGCGATGTAGTCGTCGTAGAGGTCCTCGAAGCCCAGTCCCGGGTACAGCCACAGGACGAGTTCGACCTCCTCGGGCTCGCCTGTCGCCGACGCCGGATCGTTCGACCCGCCCCCGCCCCCGCACGCCGCGAGGGCGAGGACGAGGACCAGCAGACTCATGAGGACCTTGGACTTCATGCTCCACCTCCCAGTTGGAACCGATCGGACCCGGCTGGAACCGATTCCGGAAACCTTTCCAGAAGCGAACGACCCCTCGCCGGTCCGTCAAGGGGCGCCACCGCGTTCCGTTGCCGATGCGGCCAGGCCGCCCCCGCTGGCTGCCCCACCGCCCACGGCCGGCCCGACGCCCGCCAGGTCGGAAACGACCCCCCGGGGCGAGGTCACCGCCGACGTGCCCCCGGCGAGACGACCCCGAGATGCGAGGCGAGTGCGCGTCCGGCTTCGACGATCCACGCCTCGGCGCCGGTGGTGGCAGCGACCTCGGTCCCAGCCAGGCCGATCAGCTCCACGTGATCGCTGACCCGGCCGGGCACCACCCCATCGATCCGGCCGGCGACCAGGGCGACCTCGACGTGTGCCGGTACCCGATCGAGGAGGGATCCGACCACCTTGCCGGTGGTCGAGGTCACGTCGAAGGCCCCCTCGCCGGTGACCACCACATCCGCACCGGCGAGCATGGCGTCGAGGCCGACGAGGTCGGCCACGGTGCTGGCGCCGGGGAGCAGCTCCCCCGACCAGAGCGCGGCCAGTCCGAAGCCGGTACCGCCGCCGGCGCCGGCACCAGGCAGCTGCGCCACCTCCTTGCTCCGTGGCGAGGAGACGCTCGCCACGTCGAGCAGCCGACCGAGGCCGGCCTCCAGAACGGCGATCTGCTGGGCCTCGGCACCCTTCTGCGGTCCGAACACGGCGGCGGAACCACCGTCGCCGAGGAGGGGTGCGCGGACGTCGCTGAGGAGCTGAACCCCACCAACCGGCGGGGGACGCAGATCGCTCAGATCGAGCTCGGACAGACCGCGCAACGCCGCGCCCCCCAACGACAACGGGGCGCCGTCAGCATCCAGGAACCGGGCACCGAGAGCCGCCAGCGCGCCGCAGCCACCGTCGGTCGACGCCGACCCTCCGAGGCCGACGAGCAGCCGCGTGGCACCGTGGTCGAGTGCCTCCCCGAGCAACTGGCCGAGGCCGAAGGTGTGCGATCCGAGCGGGTCGAGGCGGTCGAGCAGCGGCAGGCCACAGGCGGCCGCCAGATCGATGACCGCCGTGCCATCGGGGAGCTCAGCCCAGAGCGCGAGGTGGGGCCGGCCGACCGGGTCGACCACCTCGGCGTGGTGGTAGCGGGCGCCCGGTAGCACCACGCCGAGGACCTCCGCGGTGCCCTCACCGCCGTCCGCCAACGGCGCCTCGATCACCTCGTCGTGGGGCCGGACCTCCCGCCAACCGGCGCCGAGCGCCGCAGCAACGCGAGGCGCCGACGCGCTCCCCTTGAACGCGTCCGGTGCCAGCACGACCTTCACGACGGCGCATCCGGGAGCACGTGGCTGACGTAGCGACGGGCGACCGTCGCGACCACGTCGTCCGGGTCGGCTGCCCACACCTCGGCGTTGAAGATCTCGACCTCGATGTCACCGGTGTAGCCCGCGTCGTGCACGGCCCGCCAGAACGATCGGAAGTCGATGTGCCCGTCACCCATCATGCCGCGGGCGAGGAGGACGTCGTCGGCTGGCAGCGGCGTGATCCAGTCGCACACCTGGTAGCTGCTGATGCGACCCGCCGCCCGCGCGATCTGGGTCCAGATCTCCGGGTCCCACCACAGGTGGAAGGTGTCGATGACGACCCCGACCTGCTCGGGTGGGTGGTCCTCGGCGAGGTCGAGCGCCTGCGCGAGGGTGGACAGCACGGCTCGGTCCGCGGCGTACATCGGATGGAGCGGCTCGAGCGCCAGCTGAACACCACGTTCCCCCGCGTAGGGGGCCAGCTCGGCGATGGCCTCCGCGACACGGTTCCTGGCGCCGATGAGGTCGCGTGAGCCGTCGGGCAACCCCCCGACGACCAGGACCAGGCACGGGGCACCCAACGTGGCGGCCTCATCGATCGCCCGGCGGTTGTCGTCGAGCGCGGCGGTTCGTTCCGCGCCGGCGGGTGCGGTCAGGAAGCCGCCGCGGCAGAGCGACGACACACGCAGCCCGGCGTCGGCGACCATGCGTGCCGATGCGTCCAGACCTGTTCGGGCGACGGCCTCGCGCCACAGGCCGATGGCGGGCAGACCCGCACGTACGCAACCGTCCACCGCCTCACGCACGGTCCAGCGGTCGGTGGTCTTCTGGTTCAGGCTCAGACGACCGAGGCGTGGATCACCGGCCCGCGGCGTCGCGTGCTCCGCAGGCCGCCCGGAGGGCACGTCCACGACAGTCACGGCGTCACGCCAGCGACCTCGAGGAAGCTCGTCATGCGGTGAGCTGCCAGCGACGGGTCGGGGAGGAGGCCGGCGGCGTCGGCCAGCCGGAAGGTGGTGACCAGGTCCGGGACGCTCCGTCCCGCCTGCTGCCCCGCCACCATCGTGAACCCGTCCTGGTGTCCCGACAACCAGGCGAGGAACGCGATGCCGGTCTTGTAGTGGAACGTCGGGACGGCGAAGACGTGCCGAGCCAGCGGCACCGTCCGAGAGAAGACCTCCTCGTAGACCTCGAGGTCGCCGCGATCCAACGCGGCCAGCGCGGTGGCGGCCGCCGGCGCGATCGCCGCGAAGATGCCGAGCAGCGCGTCGGAGTGGCCGGTGTCGTCGCCCCGGATCAGTTCCGGGTAGTTGAAGTCGTCGCCGGTGTAGCACCGGACCGTGTCCGGCAGCCGGCGCCGCAGCGCGATCTCATGATCGGCGTCGAGCAGCGACACCTTCACCCCGTCGATGCGCGCGGCGTGGTCGGCACACAGGGCGACGAAGCTGTCGGTGGCCTCCTCCAGGTCGCCCGATCCCCAGTACCCGGCCAACGCCGGATCGAACATGGGGCCGAGCCAGTGCAGGACCACCGGGGTCGACGACACCTCCAGGATCCGACCGTAGATGCGGTGGTAGTCGTCAGGACCCCCGGCCGCAGCGGCCAGCTGCCGGCTGGCCATGAGGATCGGACGTGCACCACTGTCCTCGACGACCTCCAACTGCGTGAGGTAGCCGGTGGTGATCGTGTCGAGGTCGCGTTCGCCGGCCTCGAGGTGATCGGTGCCGGCGCCGGCGGCGATCTGCCCGCCGACCGCGTGGGCCTCGGCGGCTGAGCGGCGGATGAGCTGCTGTGTTGCCTGCCAGTCGAGGCCCATACCGCGTTGCGCGGTGTCCATGGCCTCGGCGACACCGAACCCGTGGTTCCACAGGTGGTGGCGGAACCGCAGCGTGGCATCCCAGTCCACCGCGGCCGGCGCCCCGGGCGCGTTGTGGCCGAGCGGTTCGGCGACCACGTGGGCGGCGGCGTAGGCGATCCGCGAGGTGAAGCGAGCCCCTGCGGCACCGAGGTACCGCGGCTCGGCCATCGTGTGGTCGACCGAGCGGCCGTCGACGCCGGGCAGGCGCACCGAGACCGTCACGGCGCGATCCGGTCCAGCTCGATGCGTCGGCCCTCCCTCGACGAGGTCAGGCCAGCCTCGGCGAGCTGGTTGCCGCGGGCACCCGACCAGAAGTCGTACGGGTGCGGTGCGTCCTCGACGACGTGGCGGACGAACTGCTCCCACTGCATCTTGAAGCCGTTGTCGAACGTGTCGTTGTCCGGGACCTCGAGCCACTGGTCGCGGAAGCGCTCGTTGGTCGGCAGGTCGGGGTTCCACACCGGCTTCGGGGTGTTGGCCCGTGACTGGACCTTGCAACCGAACAGCCCGGCGACCGCCGACCCTTCCGTCCCATCGACCTGGAACTCGACCAGCTCGTCGCGGTTGAGTCGGGTGCTCCACGAAGAGTTGATCTGTGCCACCACACCGCCCTCGAGCTCGAAGATGCCGTAGGCGCTGTCGTCAGCGGTCGCGTCGTAGCGGTGGCCGTCCTCGTCCCACCGCTCCCCGATGTGGGTCACGGCCTTGGCGGTCACCGCCTCCACGCGGCCGAAGAGCTGCTCGAGCACGTAGTTCCAGTGGCAGAACATGTCGATGGTGATGCCCCCACCCTCCTCGGAACGGTAGTTCCAGCTGGGTCGCTGGGCGGTCTGCCAATCGCCCTCGAACACCCAGTACCCGAACTCGCCACGCACCGACAGGATGCGACCGAAGAAGCCGCCCTCGATCAAGCGAGCCAGCTTGATGAGCCCGGGGAGGTAGAGCTTGTCGTGGACGACGCCGTGCTTGATGCCAGCCGCGTCGGCACGTCGAGCCAGATCGATCGCGCCTTCCAACGACTCAGCCACCGGCTTCTCGGTGTAGATGTGCTTGCCGGCATCGATGGCGGCGACCAGCGACTTCTCACGTACCTGGGTCAGCTGCGCGTCGAAGTAGATCGAGATCCCGTCGTCGCGCAACACCTCGTCGAGGTCGGTGGTGTGACGAGCGACGCCGTGGCGACGCGCGATCTCCTCGAGCTTGCCGGCGTTGCGCCCGACCAGCACGGGCTCCAACTGGACGCGGCTGCCGTCCGCCAGGGTGACGCCGCCTTGCTCGCGGATGGCGAGGATGGAACGCAGCAGGTGCTGGCGGTACCCCATCCTGCCGGTCACGCCGTTCATCGCGACGCCGAGGGTCTGCGTGGTCATCGTGCGGTGCCCTTCTGCTGGGTGATCCGTCAGCGCCCGAACCTGTGACGGTCATCACAGCCTCACGGTCGAACTCACGGTCGAACTCACGGATGGAAAGCCTTTTCCCAAACGTAGACGTCGGGAGCCCCAGCGTCAAAAGATCCCAGCAGCAGGCTACGCTCGTCGAGCTGGGCGAACCCGGCGCCGAACGGGAGGTAGACCGCGTGGAACCGAGTAAGCGGCCTCCTGTGACCCTCGAAGACGTTGCTCGCGAGGCCGGGGTTTCCCTGGCAACCGCTTCCCGAGCGATCAACGGCTCAGCCCGGAAGGTCGGGGACGAACTGCGAGCGAAGGTGCTCGCGGTCGCCGCCCGCATGGACTACGAGCCGAACGCCACGGCGCAGGCGATGGCACGCGGGCAGGCCGACCTGATCGGTCTCCTGGTCCACGACATCGGCGACCCCTACTTCTCGGCCATCGCGACAGGAGTCATCGATGCGGCCGACCGCCACGACCTGCTCGTGACGCTCGCCAGCACCCAGCGCTCCGCCGACCGGGAGATCGCCCACCTCGTCGCGTTCCGTCGACAGCGGGCACGCGGGATCATCCTGACCGGGAGCCGCTTCGAGGACCGAGGGGCGACCGCACGGTTGGAGGTCGAGATCCGCAAGTTCCAGGCGATGGGTGGCCGGGTCGCCGTCGTCAGCCAGCGACTCCTCGACGCGGACACCGTGCTCATCGACAACGAGGCCGGTGCCCGATCCCTCGCGAACCAGCTCGTGGGCTTGGGCTACCGCACCTTCACGATCCTGTCCGGCGCGGCGAACCTGCTGACGTCGAACGAGCGAGTTCGTGGGTTCAAGGAGGGGCTCCTCGCTGCCGGTGTTCACGAGGACATCACGGTGATCGAGTCGGACTTCACGCGCGATGGCGGCTACGACTCGATGATCTCCTGCCTCGAGCGAGAGCCGGCTCCCCAGCACTGTGTGTTCGCGGTGAACGACGTGATGGCCGTGGGGGCCATGGCAGCCGTGCGTGATCGCGACCTGCGCGTGGGTGCAGACGTCGCCGTGGCGGGGTTCGACGACATCACGACCCTGCGCGACGTGACTCCCCCGCTGACGACCGTCCGCCTCCCACTCGCCGACATCGGTGAGTACGCGCTGGGCATGCTCTTCGACGCTGACCGCACCGACCCGCTGATCCACCACGTCCAGGGCGAGGTCATCCTGCGGGCCAGCACACCACCGGTGGAACCCCGCGGCACGTAGGCCGTGCACCGATCGTCCGGTGCACGGCGCTCCGGCGTCAGGCGAGGAGCAGGTCCGCCGCCTTCTCGCCGATCACGAGTGCTGCCGGGTTGGTGTTCACGGAGACGATGCTGGGCATGATCGACGCGTCAGCGACCCGCAGCCCGTCGATGCCCCGCACCCGCAGCTGCGGGTCGACGACGCTGTCGCCACCGACTCCCATCGCGCACGTCCCGACCGGGTGGTAGTACTGCCCGGTGCCCTGCCGCAGGTAGGCCCTCAGGGCGTCGTCGGTCAGGTCCGGGCCCGGCAGGGCCTCTGCCTTGCGCCAGCCGCCGAAGGCTGCGTCCTCGCCGATCTCCCGGGCCAGGCGCAGCCCGGCGATCATGCGCGTGACGTCACGGTCCTCGGTGAGGTAGCGCGGGTCGACGATCGGAGGGGTGCCCGGATCAGCGGAACGCAGGCGCACGTGGCCGCGGCTGGCGGGGCTCGCCACGGCGACGCCGATCGTGTAGCTGTTCTCCGGTGCGCTGACCGTTGGCGGGTGGAACGGGACGGTGATGAACATCAGTTGCAGGTCGGGCTCGGCGACCGACTCGTCGACCCACCCGAGGTACGAGGCCTCGGCGTGGTTCGAGCTGGCGACCGGGATCTGGCGGGCCGCCTCGTAGATCACGCCGGACATCGGGTGGTCGTGGAGGTTCTCGCCGACGCCGGGGAGGTCGTGGACCACGTCCACGCCGAGGGACCGCAACAGGTCGGCAGGCCCCACCCCTGACCGTTGCAGCAGGTGTGGGCTGCCGATCGCACCACAGGAGACCACGACCTCAGCGTCGGCGCGCAACGTCTCGGAGCTCCCGTCCGGACCGGCCACCTCGACGCCGGTGCAGCGTCGACCGTCGAAGGTCAGCCGCAGGACGTGGGCATCGGTGCGGATCTCGAGGTTGGGGCGGTCCGTGTGGGGATGCAGGTAGGCGACGGCGGCACTCTGGCGCACCCCGTCGTGGATCGTCAGGTCGTGCAGCCCGGCGCCTGTCTGGTCCGCACCGTTGAAGTCGTCGGTGACGTGGTGGCCGACGTTCCTGGCCGCGTCCACGAAGGCCGCCGCCAGCGGGTGGACATCCACAGCCGGTCCGACCCGCAGGGGGCCGTCGAAGCCGCGGTACTGCGGGTCCCCGCCTCGTGCCGTCTCCATCCGCTTGAACAGCGGAAGCAGGTCGTTGTAGGACCAGCCGGCGTTACCCGCGGCGGCCCATCCGTCGTAGTTCGTACGGTGGCCGCGGAGGTGCACCATCGCGTTGATCGAGCTGCTGCCACCGAGGACCTTCCCGCGCGGCCAGCTGAACACGGCCCCGTCGAGAGCTTCCTGCGGCTCCAGCTCGATGTCCCAGTCGACCTCCGTGGCCCAGTGGGCCGGCCACGCCGCCGGTACCGGGATCGTTTCGCGTGTGTCGGCCGAACCGGCCTCCAGCAGGAGCACCCGGACGTCGGACCGCTCGGACAGGCGGGATGCCACCACCGAGCCGGCAGACCCGGCGCCGACGACGATGTAGTCGTAGTTCGTCATGATCAGACCTCCTTGCCTGGCAGGTAGATCGAGGTCTGGACCTGGTAGTTGGCCAGACCCTCTGCGCCGAGCTCGCGCCCGATCCCACTGTCCTTGACGCCGCCGAAGGGCGCCACCGGATCCGGCAGGTAGGTGTTGACGCCGATCGAGCCCGTCTCGACCCGACGCGCCACCTCGAGCCCGCGCTCGAGGTCCTGGGTCCACACCGTGCCGCCCAACCCGTAGTCGGAGTCGTTGGCGATGCGGACGGCCTGGTCGACGTCGCCGTAGGCGATCACCGACAGGACGGGACCGAAGATCTCCTCGCGGGAGATCGTCGCGTGGTTGTCGACGTCGGCGAAGATCGTGGGTTCGACGAACCACCCGTGGGGTCGCGCCGCCGGCCGGCCGCCCCCCGTGGTCATCCGCGCGCCCTCCTTCTTGCCGATGCCGATGTAGTTCTCGACCCGCTCGCGATGCGTGGCGCTGGCCATCGGGCCGATCATCGTCGCTTCGTCGAGCGGGTCGCCGATGACCGCGGAGGACGCCATGTCCGTGAGCGTGTCCACGACCTCGTCGTAACGAGCCTGCGGTGCCAGCACGCGGGTGCCGAGGAAGCAGGTCTGGCCGTTGTTCATCATCGTCGCCGCGAACAGCGACTCGATGTTGGAGGACAGGTCGGCGTCGTCGAGCACGATGGCTGCCGACTTCCCACCGAGCTCGAGCGTGACCGGCCGCAGGAGCCGGCCACAGGTCTCCGCGATCTGACGCCCCGCGGCGGTGGAGCCGGTGAACGCGATCTTGTCGATGCCCGGGTGCTCGACCAGGGCACGGCCCAGGTCCCGCCCGCCCGGCAGGATGCTCACCACGCCCGCGGGCATCCCGAGCGACTCGAGCACCTGGGCGAGGAGGAAGGTGTCCAGCACGGTCTCCGGGGACGGCTTGACGACGACCGTGCAGCCAGCGGCGAGGGCCGGCGCGAGCTTGAAGAACAGCAACGTCTGGGGGTAGTTCCACGGCACGATGGCGCCCACGACGCCCACCGGCTTGCGGCGGACGTGGACGGTGCCCCCGAAGGCGCCCGCGCGCTCGTCCTCGACCTCCTGGCCGCGGATCATCGCGGCGTACATCTGCAGCAGACCGGCGGGGTAGCCGGTCTCGGCTGCGCGAGCGGTGCCGATGGGCATCCCGTTCTGCCTGCTGACGAGCTGGGCGAACTCTTCACCACGCTCCGCCATGACGGCGGCGAAACGGTCCAGCAGGGCGGCACGCTCCTCGACGCTCCACCCGCCCCAGCCGTCCGGGTCCTGCATCGCGGCGCGAGCGCGCGCCACGGCCGTGTCGAGGTCGGCGGTCGAGGCCTCAGGCACCTGGCCGATGACCTCCTCGGTGCTGGCCTCCACGACGTCGATCGTGCCGGCGCCCCGGGGCTGCTCCCAGCGGCCGCCGATGTACAGCTGCTCATGGACGTGCTTCACGTCTGCTCCCATCCGTCGAAGGCTTCTCCCACCTCGGAAGCTCCCGCAACCACGGGAGGACCGCTTGTCGATCTGCGCCACACCGGTTGTCCCAGCGCGTATGGTTGACTGAACGGACAGTCGGAACGGGGTCTGCCGGGAGGAGGACCCATGGATGCAGCGGCTACCGCCCTCGTGCCGGCGTCGGACCTGTGGCGCCACCAACTCGCGACGAGGTTCGCCGGCCTCGAGTGCGTCGCGGTGGACCAGGTGGAGGTGATCGGCACGCTCGCCGACAACACCCTCGGCGAGGTCGGGGTCCACCGGGTCACGGGATCCCCCCAACAGGTCCGGCGCACACCGGTGACGGCCCGCCGAGAACCCCTCGACCTCCTCAAGGTCTGCCTGATGACCACCGGCGAGGCCGTCGTGGAACAGGACGGGACCCACATCGCGCTCGGACCAGGCGACTTCGCCCTCTACGACACCGGGCGGCCCTACACGATCACGCTCCAGCCCGCCTGGTCGTGTCTGGTCATGACGGTTCCACGCGCGTCACTGGGTCTGCCCGACCGGACCGTTCGCCAGGTCATGTCAGTCGTCCACGACACCCGAGGTGCCGGCCAACTGCTCCACACCTTCCTCCGCGAGGCCTTCCGGACCCACACCGACTCGAAGGCGACCTCCCTGCGGCTCGGTGAGGCCGGCGTCGCCTTGCTGGCTGGTGCCGTGGCCGAGCACCAACCTCGCGTCGGCGACCTCGACCACGATGACCTGCGCCACCAGGTCGTCGCCTGGATCCGGCAGCACCTGCACGACCCCGACCTGTCGACCGAGCGCATCGCCCGCGCGCTGCTCGTGTCCACCCGGTCACTCCAGCGACTGTTCGAGGACGAGGAGCTCGGCGTCGCCGGACTGGTTCGTGAGCTGCGCCTCGACGCCGTGCGCCGCGACCTCGACGACCCGGCACTCGCCGACTGCACCGTCACCTGGATCGCGGCGCGCTGGGGCGTCACGGACGCGTCGTGGCTGTCACGGGCCTTCCGGGCACGCTACGGCACGCCACCCTCCGCCTACCGCGTCCCCCGGTGAACCACGAACCGAGGATGCCGGGGACCTCGATGCACGCCGCTGTCGGCGATCCTCGGCCCGGGCGTGCCCTACGCTGCGCGCCGGTAGCAGCGGAGGTCGTGTCGTGAGCGAACGGACCGTGGCGGAGCAGCCGGCGCCGGAGCCGGAGCTCGAGGTCGGGGCGCCGAAGCGGCGCGCCGCCGGGATCCCAGGCGTGCTCGCCAGCCTCAAGCACGCCAACCAGCAGATGGGGCCGGTCCGCAGCGTCGCGACGCTGCGCAAGGTGAACCAGGCGCACGGGTTCGACTGCCCCGGGTGTGCCTGGCCCGAGCCCGCCGAGCGCCGGTTGGCCGAGTTCTGCGAGAACGGCGTCAAGGCGGTCGCCGAGGAGGCGACCCGCCGGCGCGTCGACGCCGCGTTCTTCGCGCAGCACCCGATCAGCGAGCTGCGGACCTGGACCGAGCACGAGCTGTCTCAGCGGGGGCGGCTGACCGAACCGGTGGTCAAGCGACCTGGCGCGGACCGCTACGAGCCGATCGGGTGGGACGACGCGTTCACCCTGGTCGGTGACCACCTGCGCTCGCTCGACTCCCCCGACCGCGCGATCTTCTACACATCGGGTCGTACCAGCAACGAGGCCGCGTTCGCCTACCAGCTGTTCGTCCGGGCGTTCGGGACCAACAACCTGCCCGACTGCTCGAACCTGTGTCACGAGTCCAGCGGCACCGCGCTGACCGAGACCTTGGGGGTGGGCAAGGGGTCGGTCCGGCTGGAGGACCTGCAGGACGCCGACCTCATCCTCGTCGTCGGGCAGAACCCCGGCACCAACCACCCGCGCATGCTGACCGCCCTGCGCCACGCCAAGGAACGCGGTGCGCGGATCGTCGCGGTCAACCCGCTGCCCGAGGCCGGACTGCTGCACTTCGACGACCCGCAGACCGTCAGCGGCCTCGTTGGCAAAGGCACGCCGCTGTCCGACCGGTACCTGCAGGTACGGGTGAACGGTGACCTCGCGCTGTTCCAGGCGGTGAACGCGGCGTTGCTGCAGGCGGAAGCGGACGCACCGGGCACGGTGCTGGATCACGACTTCATCCGCGATCGCACGACCGGGTTCGAGGCGTTCGCGGACGCCCTGCGCCACCTCGATCGGGACGACGTCGATGCCGCGACGGGGCTGACCCGCGACGAGGTTGCGGGCCTCGTCGCCGACGTCCTGGAGGCGGACCGCATCGTGGTGTGCTGGGCCATGGGGCTCACGCAGCACCGCAACTCGGTCGCCACCATCCGCGAGGTCGTCAACTTCCTGCTGCTGCGCGGGAACCTCGGACGTCCCGGTACCGGTGTCTGCCCGGTCCGTGGCCACTCCAACGTGCAGGGCGACCGCACGATGGGCATCAACGAGAAGCCCCCGGCGGCGTTCCTCGACGCGTTGCGGGACGAGTTCGGGTTCGAGCCCCCGCGTGACCACGGCACCGACGTGGTCGAGGCCATCCGGGCGTTGCGCGACGGCAACGCCGAGGTGTTCGTCGCCATGGGCGGCAACTTCGTGTCCGCGTCGCCCGACACGGCTGCGACCGAGGCTGCGCTGTCCAACGCGGCGTTGACGGTCCAGATCTCGACCAAGCTCAACCGGTCCCACCTGATGACGGGGGAGACCGCGATCATCCTGCCGGTGCTCGGGCGCACCGAGCGCGACGTGCAGGCCACCGGGGAACAGCTGGTGTCGGTCGAGGACTCGATGGGCGCCGTGCACGCGTCCCGCGGCACGCTCGACCCCGCGTCGCCGCACCTGCGCTCCGAGGTGGCGGTCGTCGCGGGTATGGCGCGCGCCACGCTCGGGGACGACACGCCGGCGCTCGACTGGGACGGCTTCGAGGCCGACTACGCCAGCATCCGCGACCACGTCAGCCGCGTCGTACCGGGCTTCGAGAACTTCGACCGCCGCGTCCGGATGCCCAGCGGGTTCCTGCTCCCCCACCCGGCACGCGACGCCGACCGGCTGCCGACGGCCACCGGGCGCGCCGCGTTCACGGTGAACGATCTCGAGGTGCTGCGGGTCCCGCCGGGCTGCCTGCTGCTGCAGACCGTGCGCAGCCACGACCAGTACAACACCACGATCTACGGCCTGGACGACCGCTACCGCGGCATCCGCGGGGGACGTCGGGTCGTGTTCGTGCACCCCGACGACCTGACCGACCTCGACCTGGCCGACGGCCAGCACGTCGACCTGGTCGGTGAATGGTCCGACGGTGTCGAGCGGCGGGCACCGTCGTTCCGGGTGGTCAGCTACCCGACGGCCCGCGGCTGCGCCGCCGCCTACTTCCCCGAGACCAACGTGCTGGTGCCGCTGGACTCGACCGCCGAGGGCAGCAACACGCCCACCTCGAAGTCGGTCATCGTGCGGCTGGAACCCACGGATGAGCGGGACCGATCACCGTCCCGACGCGCGGCGCGGTAGGCACGAGCACCCCACGGCAGCACCCCACCGCGAGGCCGGAACTCACCACCGTGCGTCGCACCGGCCGGCTCTGCCGACAGCTCGACATCCGAAACCCGAACCGCGTGGGACGGCATCGATCGAGACGGCCTGGTCGCGACCCCCGAGCCGCGTTCGAGAGCGCGACCCCAGACCGGGTTGCGCCGTCCTGACCACGATATATGACACAAAGCTTGACGCGCGCGAGGAGAAGTGCATTTAATGCACACCACGACTCGGTCGCGCCGGACGGGAGCTCGCGCTGACGGCTGACTCGTAGGTGGCCTGCCGGGCGTGCAACCGAACCGGCGGGCGTGGCACGGGGAAGGGAGGAGACGCTCATGATGCTGTTCTCACGTGCACTTCCGCCGTTGATGGTGCTCGCCCTCGGAGCGACCGCCTGCAGCGCCGGCGATCCGGATCCGGCGCTCGCGACCGATGTGGCCGACGGGGGCGCCGACGACTCCGGCGACGACTTCCGGACCACTGCTCCTACCGGCGAGCTCGATGCGGTGACCTGGTACACGTTCTACCGCCCGCCGCTCGTACTCGACCCGGTCGCGATCGGCGACTATCCGGAGTTGATGATCACGGCGAACGTGTGTGAGGGCCTGGTCCGGATGGAGCCCGACTTCTCCATCGTGCCGAACCTCGCCGCCGAGGTCAGCCAGCCCGACGACCTCACGTACGTGTACAAGCTTCGACCGGGGATCACCTTCCACGACGGCTCTCCCCTGACCGCGGAGGACGTCGTCTACTCCGTCGAGCGGCAGCTCGACGGGACCGTCTTCTCCGCCGTGGACAACGTCTTCCGCTACCTCGATGCCGTCTCTGCGACAGCGGACGACGAGATCACCTTCACGCTGACCAGTCCGGATGCTCTGTTCGCCAAGGGGCTCGCCACGGCGGCGGGCGTCGTGGTCAACAAGGCGGCAGCGACCGCCGATGGTGACGCCTTCGGGACGCCGGCGGGCGGTCTGGTCTGCACGGGGCCCTACATGCTCGACAGCTACGACCCGACGTCCGAGGTCACACTCACCGCCTACGAGGACTACTGGGACACGACTCGGACCCCGCGGATCGCACGTGCCACGTTCGTCTGGCCCCAGGACCCCGCGGTCATCGCCGACGGCATGCTCACCGGTCAGATCGACGGGGGCTGGGACATCCCGCCGGCCGCCCTCGACCGGCTCGCCTCGACCGACGCCGGGGAGTTGTTCATCGGTCCGGCGAGCCAGTCGCTGCAGAACTTCTCCCTCGTCGTCAACCGCCGACCCGATTCGCCGCTGGCAGACCCGCAGGTCCGCAAGGCGCTGTCGCTCGCCGTCGACCGTGACGGGATGGCGAGCGTGCTGTACGGCGGCTCGGCAGTCCCGCTGTACGCCGTGGCGGGACCATCGCTGTTCGGTGACGACCCGAAGGTCGGTGCTGCCTACGACACCTTGTCTCGGCCACGTGACATCGACGCCGCGAAGGCGCTCGTCGAGGAGGCCGGCAGTCCCGACGGCACGATCGTGCTGTCGGCGCCCTCCACCGACCCGATGGGCATCCAGTTCGCGGAGTCGGTCCAGCAGGCCGCTGGGGAGATCGGTCTGAACGCCGAGCTGCGGACCTTGCCGCCCGAGCAGTACGCGGCGCTGTTCTTCGATCCCGCCGCACGCGAGGGTATCGATGCGTGGTTCAGCATCGGCTTCACCGGCGTGGTCGACCCCCTGTCCATGCTCTTCGAGGTGGCGTACCCCGGCGGCGTCCTGAACTACACGGGCTACGACAACCCCGCCATCACGGAGAAGCTGGAGCGGGCCCTCGGCGAGACCGACGATGCAGCACGATCCGAACTGGTGGCAGAGATCCTCCTCGAGCTGGACGACGACCTGCCGACGATCCCGCTGATCACGCCGCAGATCCGACTGTTCCAGGCGGACGGTCTGACGGGTGCACCGAAGACCTTCACCTACACGCAGACCCCGTGGCTCAACCTCATGGGCGCCAGCTGACGCCCTCTGGGACGGGCCGGCACCGTGCCGGCCCGTCCTCCGGGCAACACACTCCGGGAGATCAGCCGTGCGCTCCTACGTCCTGCGGCAGTTGCTGGCTCTGCTCCTGGTGATGCTCGCATCCACGCTGATCGTGTTCCTCAGTCTGCATCTCGCACCAGGCAGCCCGGAGCAGTTCCTCGTCGGGCGACGAACGATCCCGCCGGAGCAGTTGCTCGCGCTGCGCGCCCACTACCACCTCGACGATCCGCTCCTCGTGCAGTACGTGCGGTGGCTCGGTGGGCTCGTCCGCGGCGACTTCGGGATGTCCATCGCCACCCGCACCCCCGTCACCTCGTTGCTCGCGAGCGCACTGCCGACGACGCTCGTGTTGATCGGCTACGCCGCCCTCCTGTCGGTCACCCTCGGTCTCGTAGCGGGCGCGACGGCCGCCCTGCGCCGAGGTTGGCCCGACCAGCTCATCACCGCTTCCTCGGCCGTGGCCGTCGCGATCCCGGCGTTCGTGGCCGCCGTCCTGCTGCGCGCCTTCTTCGCGGTCCACTGGGGCCTGTTCCCCGTGCGCGGGGGTGGTCATGGGTTCCTCGAGCGCCTCCACCACCTCACGCTGCCGGCGATCTCCCTGGCGCTGCTCACCTCGGCGCTGCTGGCCCGCGTGACGCGATCGTCGATGCGAGAGGAAGCAGCGCGAGAGCACGTGCAGACGGCGCAGGTCCGCGGCCTGCCGACGACCCTCATCGTCCGGCGACACATCCTGCGCAACGCCTTGATCCCGGTCGTCACGGTCGTAGGGCTGCAGGTGCCGTTCTTGATCGTCGGCTCGGTCGCGGTCGAGCAGGCCTTCGACCTGAGCGGCCTCGGGCGGCTGCTGCTGTCCGGGGTCAGCACCAACGACTTCGCGGTCGTCCAGGCCGTGGTGCTCGTCATCGTGTTCGCCATCATCACGGCCAACACGGTCGTCGACCTCATCTACTCGTGGCTGGATCCGCGCATCCGGCTCGGAGAGGGACGCCGATGAGCACGCCGAGCCTCGAGTACGGCATGGCCCGGCTCCGTGGTGCGGCCTCGAGCCGACGGCGCCAGCTCGGGCTGATCGGGGTCGCCGCCGTCGTGTGGCTCGCGGTCCTGATGGTCCTCGCGGTCATCGGGCCGCTGGTGGCTCCTGCTGACCCGAACGTCGGCACGTTGTCCGAATCCCTCCAGGGCCCATCGTTCCAGCACCTGCTCGGCACGGACATCAGCGGCCGCGACATCCTCAGCCGGCTGATCCATGGGGTCCGCCCGAGCCTGCTGGGTCCGGTCATCGTCGTGGCCATCGCGTTGGGGGTCGGCGTGCCGTTGGCGCTGACCGCGGCGTGGACCGGTGGTCGCATCGACATGATCATCGGCCGTCTGCTCGACCTGCAGTTCGCCTTCCCCGCCGTGCTGATCGCGATCCTCGCGGTGGCGCTGTACGGACCGGGTCTGGCGCCCGCGGTCATCGCGCTCGGGGTCGCCTACATCCCGTTCGCGGCCCGCATCACCCGGAGCGTTGCGCTGCGGGAGCGGCGGCAGCTCTACGTCGCCGCGCTCGAGGTGCAAGGCTGCAGCGCCTGGGCGATCAACCTCCGCCACATCCTGCCGAACCTCTCACGCCTGATCGTGGCCCAGGCCACGATCGCGATCGCCTACGCCATCGTCGACCTGGCTGCCTTGTCCTTCCTCGGCCTCGGGACGCAGCCGCCGACGGCCGACTGGGGCGTGATGGTCAACGACGGGGACGCCATCGCCCGGGGCGCCTACGGGCAGGCGATCGCCACCGCGGTGGTCATCGTCGCCTCGGTCGTCGCCTTGACCGTGGTGGGCGATCGACTCTCCGAAGGGGATGGAACATGACCGGGCCGCTCCTCACCGTCTCCGACCTGACGGTCGACCTCCGGGTGGACGGGCAGCCGAAACGGGTCCTGGAGGACGTCTCGTTCTCGGTCGCCGAGGGTGAGGCGATGGGTCTCGTCGGCGAGTCGGGCTCAGGCAAGTCGATGACCGCCCGCGCCTTGCTGCGACTGCTTCCGCGTGGAGCGAGCGTCACCGGCTCCGTGCGCTGTGGTGACCGCGAGGTGCTCTCCCTCGGGCGTGAGGAACTGCGCCGGTACCGGTCCCGTGACGTCGCGATGATCTTCCAGGACCCCCAGGCGCACATCAACCCGGTCCATCGCATCGGTTCGTTCCTGATCGAACCCTCGGTCCAGAGCGGCGTGCCGCGCTCCGAAGCGACAGCCCGGGCCTCACGCCTCCTCGACGACGTCGGCATCTCCGAACCACAGGTCCGGATGCACCAGTACCCCCACGAACTGTCGGGCGGCATGCTGCAGCGGGTCATGATCGCCGCGGCACTGATGCATGAGCCTCGACTCCTGCTCGCCGACGAGCCCACCACGGCCCTGGACGTCACCACCCAATCCGAGGTCATGGCCATCCTGGACGACCTCCGGCAGGAGCGAGGGCTCTCGCTGGTCTTCATCACGCACGACCTCGACATCGCCGTCGCGGTCTGTCAACGGATCACGGTGCTCTACGCCGGTTCGGTGCTCGAGAGTCGTCCCGCCATCGCGCTCCACGACGACCCGGCGCACCCCTACTCGTCCGCCCTGATCCGATGTCGCCCACCGCTGGAACGTCGGCTCGACCGGCTCCCCTCGGTCAGCGGCCGCCCGGTCTCCGCCTTCGAGGCGGGGTCAGGTTGCGTGTTCGGCGAGCGTTGCGAGCATGCGGAGACCCGGTGCCACGATGAGCGGCCCCCACTCGAGCACCTCGCCGACGGCGTCGTGCGCTGCCACCGGCACGGCGATCTGGCCGGCCTCCTGCAGCCCATCCAGAGGTGGGTCCCGTGAGCGCAGAAGCCTCCGTCATCTCCGTCCGAGGGCTCGACAAGGTCTTCCCGGCCCGTGGTCGTGGGCGGCCCGAGACCCATGCGGTTCGGGACGTGTCCTTCGACGTCGCACCGGGCGAATGCGTCGGGATCGTCGGTGGATCCGGGTCGGGCAAGAGCACGGTCGCGCGGCTACTCGTCGGCTTGGAGCGTCCAACGCAGGGAACCATGGAGGTGGCCGGGCGCGACCGGTCGAAGCCCGCGCGGAAGGCAGCGGAACGACGGCGTCGTGGCCGTGAACTGCAGCTCGTCTTCCAGGACCCCTACACCTCGCTCGATCCGCGGCAGTCAGCCCGCTCGTGCCTCGCCGAGGTGCTGGCGCTGCACGGCCTCGGACGTGGCGATGCGAACGCACGCATCGAGGAGTTGCTCGAACAAGTCGGCCTCGACGACCGCCAGGGTCGAGCGCTACCGCGCAAGCTCTCCGGTGGGCAGCGGCAGCGGGTCGCGATCGCGCGGGCGCTCGCGGCAGAACCGCTCGCGATCGTCCTGGACGAGGCGGTCTCAGGCCTGGATGTCTCGATCCAGGCGCAGATCCTCAACCTCCTGTCCGACATCCGACGCGCGACGGGCGTCACGTACCTGTTCATCTCCCACGACCTCGCCGTGATCCGTCAGATCGCCGACCGTGTGCTCGTGATGCACCACGGGGAGGTCGTCGAGGAAGGCCCGACCGAGCGTGTCCTCGACCACCCCGCCGAGCCCTACACGCAGCTCCTTCGGGCGTCGGTCCCGAGGCCGGGCTGGAGGCCGTCGCGCCGCGATGGCCCGGTTCCGTCACCGACGGAGCGGCTCGACATCGGCTCACGCGAGGCGTGACGTGACCGGCGGTTGAGGCAGCGCGGAGCAGGCCTTCGCCGCGACCCGAGGAGGACGAGCATGACGGAACTGATCGGCCTGCCAGCGCTCGAGTTGGCGTCGCTGGTGCGCGAGCGCCAGGTCACCAGCCGCGAGATCGTGGAGGCGTTCCTGGCGAGAACGGAGGCGGTGGACCCGGAGGTGAACGCGGTCACGCTCGTCCTGGCCGACGAGGCGTTGGCGGCCGCGGACGCCGCGGATCGGACCGAACCGACGGGGCCGCTGCACGGGGTCCCGATCAGCGTCAAGGAGAACATCGACCTGACCGGAACGCCGACCACCCACGGCTTGCCGGCGCTCGCCGACGCGATGCCCGAGGAGGACGCCCCGATCGTGACACGGATGCGTGCCGCCGGAGCGATCCCGTTCCTGCGCACCAACCTCCCTGAGTTCGGGTTGCGTCTCGACACCGACAACCCGCTGCGCGGCCGCACCCGGAACCCGTGGGACCCGTCTCGGACCCCAGGCGGGTCCAGCGGCGGCGAGGCCGCGGCGATCGCTGCCCGGATGTCACCGCTCGGGCTCGGCAACGACATCGGCGGTTCCCTCCGCAACCCGGCGTTCTGCTGTGGGATCGTCGGCTTCCGTCCCACCACGGGGCGTGTCCCGATGGCCTCCTCCCTCCCCCCTGTCGACGGTCCCCTCAGCGAGCAGCTGATGGCGACGGACGGCCCGATGGGCCGCCGCGTCGACGACGTCAGCGCAGCGATGGCGATCCTGAACGGGGCTGACCCGAGCGACCCGCGGTCCGTCGACGTCCCGTTGGATCGGCCTTCGCCGGCTCATCGGGTCGCCGGTGTGGTGACCACCGGGAGCGACGGCCCGCTCCAGCCGGCCGTGGCGGCTGCGGTCGGCCGTGCCGCCGAAGCCTTGGCCGAGGCGGGCTGGGAGCTCGAGGAGGTGACGCTGCCGGAGCTCGCGCTCGTGAACGAGGTCTGGATGCGGATCATGTCGGAAGACATCCCGGGCCTCGTCGAGGCGATGGGGTCGCTGCTCACCCCGCGTCTGCGCGAGGTCCTGCTCGACCACGTCACCTACTACGACCCCGACCGGATCCCGCGAGGGGCCCTCCTCCCGGAGCGGCGGCGTCTGATGCGTCGGTGGACCGAGATGTTCCAACGCACCCCGGTGGTGATCGGTCCGGTGTGGCCCGAGCAGGCGTTCGTGGGGGGTGCCGACATGGAGCACGGCATCGGGTTCGTCGCCCGCTTCCTGCAGTTCGTCACACCGGCGCCGCTGCTCGGGCTCCCCGCCTTGGCCGTTCCCACGGGGACGTCCGACGGCGTACCGGTCGGCGTCCAGATCCACGCCGACCGGTGGAACGACGCATGGTGCTTCGAGGCCGGCCGCGCCATCGAGGCCGCCGTCGGCGTGGTCGAGCCGCCGGCCTGACCCGTCGTCGTGGGCGAGCAGAGACGCTGCCACAAGCTCGGCAGTGCGGGTCAGCTCGCATCCGCGACCGGCCGTATCCTGGCCGACATGTACAACCTCGCGCTCAGCGTGACAGCTTGCTTGCGGGCAGGCACCCGCGTGGACGTGGCATGGCCGGTGAGCTCCGACGGCCTCACGTTCGATCCTGGCGTGGACGCGGTGGCGCTCACACCCGGTGGCGGGCGGGTCGGTGGGCTCCTCGGCGGGGCTCTGGACGCGCAGCTGTCGGAGGTCGCACAGGGCAGACCGTCGGCGGGCCGCATCATCGACCTGACCGTGAACGACGTCGACGCGACCGTCGCCGGTCTGCCCCAGGGCGGTCACGTCGCGTGCGCACTGGTGCCCGCGTCCGACCTTCCGGACCGGCTCTGGCCGCTGCTGCTCGCGCGGGAACCGGTCTGCCTGGTCAGCACCCTCGCGGGTTCCGACATCACCGCGACGACGCTGCACGACACCGCAGACCTCGACGAGGCGTCCGCCGAGATCGCAGCCACCTTCCGGGCCGGCACCTCGGTGGTGACCAGCGTGGGTGACGACCTCGTCACCGTGCTGTGGCCGGTCCCGCGCCTGGTCGTGTCGAGCGGCGGACCGATCGCCGAAGCGCTGGCGGCGGCCGCACCTGTGCTGGGCTGGCAGGTGATCGTCGCCCCGCAGCTGCAGGACGCCATCGGTCTGATGGCCGGCCTGTCGTCGATCGACAGTGCGGTGATCATCGGACACGACGTCGAAGCGAGCAGCCGGGTCCTGGCTGCCGCCCTGGACAGCCCGGTCGGTTACATCGGCGCCCTGGGCTCCCTCAGGATGCAGCAACAGCGCGAGGGATGGCTGGCCTACCGAGGTATCACCGACCTCAGCCGGGTCAACGGCCCCGCAGGGGTCGACATCGGCGCCGAGACGCCCGGCGAGATCGCCATCTCCATCCTCGCCGAGGCGATCGCAGCCCGGCGCGGGAGGCAGTGACGCCCGCTGCGCGGTCACGAGGTCGTTCCTATACTGAAGACCCGTGTGGGAGGCCGACGTGGGCAACGATCGTGAAGCGACCAAGGGCGTGCTTCGCACCATCTGGGCGTCCGAGACGGACCCCACGGTCGCGCTGGATGAGGAGTGCAGTCCCACCAAGGTGTGCCGCAACATGCAAGGTGTCACCTTCGACGGCTACGGCGACGACAGCACCGACCTCACCACCGCGTGGCGGGAACGGCTGCAGCACGAAGGCAAGTACGACGCCTCCGCTGGCACCGTTCGTGACCTGGTCCTGGGGTCCGACAACGGCAGCTGATCGCGCCCCGATCCGA
Organism: Nitriliruptor alkaliphilus DSM 45188; assembly: GCF_000969705.1. Lineage (GTDB taxonomy): Bacteria > Actinomycetota > Nitriliruptoria > Nitriliruptorales > Nitriliruptoraceae > Nitriliruptor > Nitriliruptor alkaliphilus. The sequence continues at coordinate 5,070,051 of NZ_KQ033901.1, read as the reverse complement.
TCGGAGCCCACCGGGTGACCCGACCCGTCCCTCTCGCTGGCTCGGTCGCCGAGCTCGCGGAGCTGCTCGCCGAGCACGGCTACCTCGCCGACCGTGGCCTGGCGACCGTCACCTACGTCGCGCTGACGCTCGGTCGCCCGTTGCTCCTCGAAGGCGAGGTCGGTGTCGGCAAGACCGAGCTCGCCAAGACGCTCGCGGCGGCATCGGGGCGTCGGCTCATCCGCCTGCAGTGCCACGAGGGCATCGATACCCACCAGGCGCTCTACGACTGGGATCACGCCCGTCAGATCCTCCAGATCCGCCTCCTCTCACAGGCGCAGCTCGAGGACGACGAGGCACTCGATCAGCTCTACAGCCCACGGTTCCTGATCGCTCGCCCGCTGCTCGAGGCGCTCCGCGAGGGCGGGGAGTGCGTCCTGCTCATCGACGAGATCGATCGTGCCGACGACGAGTTCGAGGCGTTCCTGCTCGAACTCCTGTCGGACTTCCAGATCACCATCCCGGAGATCGGCACGGTGACGGCGACGTCACGGCCGATCGTCGTGCTGACCTCGAACCGCACGCGCGAACTCCACGACGCCCTCAAGCGCCGGTGCCTCTACCACTGGATCGGGTTCCCGGACGCCGATCGCGAGACCGAGATCGTGCGACGACGGCTCCCGCACGCGACGGAGCAGTTGACCGCGAAGGTCGTGGCCGCCGTCCAGCGCCTCCGTGGGCTCGACCTCGCCAAGCCTCCGGGCGTCGCCGAGACGCTCGACTGGGTCGAGTCGCTGGAGACGGTCGGCGCCGGCCACCTCGACGTCGAGGTGGCACGCGACACGTTGGGTGCGGCGGTCAAGGACCGGGAGGACCTCGAGGTGGTCCACCAGCAGCTCGAGAGGATCGTTGGCGATGCCGGGTGACGACGGCGGGTTGATCGACGTCCTCGTCGGGTTCGCGGGTGCGTTGCGTGATGCCGGGTTGGTGGTGGGCACCGATGACGTGATGACGTTCACGGCGGGGCTCGCGGTCCTCGAACCCTCGGACGTCGTCGACGTGTACTGGGCCGGTCGAGGCACCCTGGTGCCCCGCCACGACCAGGTCCCGACCTACGACCGGATCTTCCGCACGTACTTCCTGGATGCCGCGCTCGACGACCCCGGCGACCCTCGTCACCAGCTCCGACAGACGCTCGAACGGTCCGCGACGCTCGAGCTCCCCGACCCCGAGGCCGAACGTTCCGAGGACGGCGACGACCAGGAGCGGGCCCTCGGCCTGGTCGCCTCACCCGTGGAGGTCGACCGGCACCGGTCCTTCGGCAGCTGCACCCCCGAGGAGCTCGCCGCCGTCCGGAGGATGATCTCGCGCATGCGGCTGACACCGCCTCGGCGCAGATCGCGCCGCATGGTCGGCGCGAAGCGCGGTCGCCGTGTCGACCTGCGCCGCACCGCGCGCGAGGCGATCGGTCAGCACGGTGACGTCGACCAGCTGCGGCACGTGCGGCGTCAGCTGCGGACGCGGCCGCTGGTCATCCTCCTCGACGTCTCCGGTTCGATGTCCGATCACTCCCGCAACCTGCTCCAGTTCGCGTACTCGTCACGTCGTGCCGCCACGAAGGTCGAGGTGTTCTGCTTCGGCACCCGCCTGACCCGGATCACCCGGCACCTCGACCGTCGCAGGCCCGACGACGCGATGGCTCGCGCCGCGATCGCGGTGTCCGACTGGGACGGCGGCACGAGGATCGGTGACTGCCTCGACACGTTCGTGCGCCGGTGGGCGCGGCAGGGCCTCGCCCGCGGCGCGGTGGTCGTGATCTGCTCCGACGGGCTCGACCGGGGGGACCCGGAGGTGCTCGCCACCGCGCTGGAACGCCTGTCACGACTGTGCCACCGCATCGTGTGGCTGACGCCACAACGCGGCGACGAGCCGCGCTACCGACCATCGACGCTGGCGATGATGGTCGCCGAGCCGTACCTCGACGAGGTGCTCGGTGCTGATGACCTACGCAGCCTCGAGCGTTTCGCCGAGGTGCTGCCGACCCTGCGCTAGGAGCGAATGATGAGGTTCAGCGTGTCGCTGGTGGCGGAGGGTGACCGCGAGGTGACCCACGACGAGGTGCTCGCGCTCGCCGACGAGGTCGCCGAGCTGGCGGGCATCGCCAGCGGCATCGGGGCGACGTCCTACGGCGCCCAGATCGTCGTCGAGGCAGCCAGCTCGGACGAGGCGGTCGACGTCGCGCTCCAGCGGTTCGCCGCGGCCGTCACGCGGGCGGGGCTGCCGGTCTGGCCGGTGACGCGGGCCGAGACGGTCAGCGAGCAGGACGACCTCGCCGACCTCGAGGGCGACACGTGATCCGGCTCGGCTCCCTCGCCGGCTACCCGTTCGAGGGGCCGCGCGTCCTGGCCGGCTGGACGCCGCCTCCGGTGGCCGCGGTGTACGCGATCCTGTGCCGCAACGATCCGGAGGGTCGCCCGCAGGAGTACGCGGTGATCCACGTCGGACACAGCGACGACCTGTCAGCCGAGCACTTCCCGTTCCGTCACCCGCGTGCCGACCGTTGGATCGAGCGTGCGGGTGGTCGCTACGCGTTGCACATCTGCACCTACCAGGTGCCGGGGGGGCTCCCCTCCCACCGCGAGCAGATCGCCCGCGAGCTGATCGCGATCTACCGGCCGAGCTGCAACGAGGAGCGGTACGACGATGCCTGGCGTGACGAGTGGATCGGGTCCTACGAGGCACCGACCACCGGACCGCTGACCACCGATCGTCGACCGCCCCGCGACCCGCACCGGCCCTCACCCGAGGACGCCTGACCGAGGTCCCATCAGCCTCCGGGGCGGAAACCGGTGCCTTCCAGGAACCGCGAGCGACGGACCCCCGACGCCGGACGGACGACGGACGGCTCCGCGGTGGACGACGGCTCGTAGGTCGCACCGGTCACGATGCCTTCGGCCATGGCGTAGAGCAACGGCAGCGCCCCGGCGATCGTCCCGGCCGTGCGGTTGATGCGGACGACGCCTGGCTCGATCACGTCGGCGTGCTCGTGGATCGTCCAGACCAGGTCGGCGCACTCCTCGAGGTTGTCGGCCACCCGGCTGAGCTGCCCGCCGAGGATCCAGAGGTAGGTGGCCAGCCCCGCGATCAGCAGGACGATGACGACGACCGTGAGCGTGATCATCATGAGCGCACCTTCGCGAGGACACGGCCGAGGAACAGGTGGTGCTCCAGCCCCTCTGCGAGCACGGCGTCGACCGCCGCGGCGGTCCGTTCGATCAACGCGGTGTTGGAGGTGTTCTCGGCGGCTTCAGCCAGCGTCTCACGGATCGCGACGACCCGCTGGTCGATGGTGCGCACGAGCACGACGAGGACCGTCAGCAGCCCGGCGACCACCAGGACGACCACGAAGCCGGCGATGATCGCGCCCCACCACAGGGCTTCCTCGGTGGATGTCAGCGTCATCGTCAGCCTCCCAGCCGGACGCGTCCGCGCCGCAGCCCGTCGGTGATCGTGTTGGCCGACGCGATGGTCGTCTCCAACTCGGTGAGCGCCGCGGTGTTGGTCACGGCCTGCGCGAGCCCGTCGTTGATGCGGCCCGCCTGCTGCCCGATCGAGCGCGCGAGCAGCAGGATCGGGACGACCAACGCGACCACGACGAGCACGACGGCGATACCGATGCCGTAGCCGATGATCCAGCCCGTCGGGGTGGCGGCGACGAGGGTGCCCATGGTCACTCCTCCGGGATCGACGCGGCGAAGTCGCGGACAGGGGCGAGGCTCGCGTTGACCGACGGCAGCACCGTCGGCACGGTGCTCGTCCGTGTGACGATCGCCTGGACGCCGCCGTCGAGCGCGTCGAGCGAGCGACGGATGGCCACCAGGTGCAGGATCACGCGGATCAACCCGAGTGCTGCGGCTGCGATGATCAGCGTCGCGAGGATCAGGGTCACGATGGCTGCTGCGGGCATGGGGTCACCTCCTCAGAGGAGCTTGGCGACGGAGCCGGCGTAGCGGACGGCGCCATCGGCGACGGCCTCGATCGTCGTGTCGGTCTCGGCCAGCAGGTCCGGCGTCGTCCGCAGGTCCCCGACGACCGTTGCGCCACCGTCGAGGGCATCGTCGGCCGCCGCCCGGATCCGTTCGAGCGCGCCGAGCAGCCGGCTGAGCAGCGCCACGAGCACCGGGACGATCACGACCAGCAGGATCAGGTTGCCGATCCACCACAGCGTCATCGCGTCACCTCCTCATCGCGGGACCAGCCGAACGGCTCGGCGGCGGCTGGTAGGGCAGGAAGAACCTGCGGAACACCCGCATCAGGGCGAGCCGCGTCGCCCGCAGGACGAAGGCGAAGCCGCTGGCGGGCTTCCCGGTCGCGACCGTGTCGGGATCGAGCCCCTGCGAGATGGCGTCGAGCCGGGACCGGACGTTGCCGGCGAAGTCCTCGAGCAGCACGGCGGTGACGTCCGACACCATGCCCCGGCCGTACTGCGCGGCCGCACCGGACAGCGTCAGGTCGAGGGCGATGTCGACCACCGTCCCCGGCCCGCCGGGTGACACAGCCGCGTCGAGGAGCAGCGCCGCCTGACCCCGCCCCTTGCGATCCGCGCCGCTCGCCTCCACCTGGAGGGTACGTGCCGCCTCGTCACGATCGACGATCTCCGCGGCGCCCTCGAACTCGAGCCGGACGGGCCCAGCGCTGATCACGACCTCGCCGGTGAACCGGTTCTCGCCCTCCTGCTCGTTCAGGGTCGTGCCGGGCAGGCAGGCCGCCACCTGGGGGATGTCGTCGAAGAACCGCCACACTTCGTCTGGCGGCTGGGGGACCTCGATCCGGTCGGTGATCCTCATCGCGCCTCCTGACCCAGGTATCCGGCGGGACCCTTCGAGAACGCCTGGCGGCACCCCGGACAGCAGAAGTGGTAGGTGCGGCCGTTGTGCTCGAACGACGGCGTGGACGGGCCGACGTCGACCGTCATCCCGCACACGGGGTCCGTGACCTGCTCCACCTCGGCGATCGTGGCCGGCTCCCGGCCTCCGGACAGCGCGCCGGCCGCTCGCAGCTGCACCAGCTCGGCGAGGACCGCGACCGCGATCTCGCGATGCGAGGTGTGCCCGAGGTCGAGCCCCACCGGGAACCGGACCTCATCGAGCCGCTCGCGGTCGATCCCACGGTCGGCGAGGTAGCCGATGACCGCCTCACCACGCCGCCGCGAGGTGACCAGGCCCACGAACTGCGGGCCCGCAGCGAGCACCCGTTCGAGCACGCCCTCGTCGTCGTGGCCCTGGGTCGCCACGACGACGACGGACGACGGGGTGACGGTGTCGCCGGCGAGGTCCGGCCCGTCGACGGCGTGGACGTCCCAGTCGAGCGCCTCGGCGAGGCGGGTGAGCGTGACAACCATGGGTGAGCGGCCCACGATCACCAACCGAGGGGCGGTGTGCGCTGGCTCGATGAACAGCTGCAGGGCCCCCTCGCTCTGGCAGGCGAGGGGGACCGCGACCACCCCGTCGGGAACGTGGACCTCCTCGAGCTCGGCGGGTCGGCCGAGCCACAGCAGCCGGGACCGACCGCTGCGGATGACCTCGCGCGCTTCCCGGATCAGGACGGGCTCGGCGCACGCGCCGCCGACCCAGCCGTACACCTCGCCGCCCGCGGTGACGATGGCCCGGGCACCGTCGCGACCGGAGGACGGTGCGGTGCGCCACACGACGGTGGCGAGCGCGAACGCCTCACCCCTGCGGGACAGCTCGATCGCGCGCTCCATCACCGCCCAACCGTCCAGGAGCTCGTTCATGGCGCGTCCACATCGACGGGTGGGGCACCGGAGACATCGGCGCCGGTGGTGATCGCACGGTGGACGCGGTCAGGCAGGAGCGGCATGTCGATGTTGCGCACGCCGGTGCCCTTCAGTGCGTCGTGGACGGCGTTGACGAACGCCGCGGGACCACCGACGGTCGCGCACTCCCCCACGCCCTTGGCCCCGATCGGATGGTGGGGACAGGGGGTGACGACCTCGTGGAGCTCGAACCCGGGGGTCTCCCACGAGGTGGGCAGCAGGTAGTCCATGTAGTTGGATCCGACGCAGTTGCCGTCGGCGTCGAAGGTGATGAACTGCATGCTGGCCATGGCGTAGGCCTCGGTCAGCCCACCCATGATCTGGCCCTCGACGATCATCGGGTTGATCCGCACACCGCAGTCGTCGACGGCGACCACCCGCAGCACGTCCCACACACCGGTCTCCGGGTCGACCTCGACCGTCGCGATGTACGCCGCGAACGGCCAGGTCAGGTTCGGCGGGTCGTAGTAGGCGTGGTTCTCCAGACCGGGCTCCATGCCGTCCGGCACGTTGCTGTACGCGGCCATGGCACATTCCTGGATGGTCGCGCCACGGTCGGGGGCACTGCGCACGTAGAACCGGCCGAGCTCCCACTCGATGTCCTCCTCGGACACCTCCAGCAGGTGGGCCGCGATCCGCCGTGCCTTCGCGCGGATCTTGCGGGCGACCATCGACACCGCAGCGCCGGCGACCGGGGTGCTGCGGGACGCGTAGGTCCCCATCCCGAAGGGTGCGGTGTCGGTGTCGCCCTCCTCGACCACGACGTCGGCGGCGGGGATCCCGAGCTCGTGGGCGACGATCTGCGCCCAGGTGGTCTCGTGACCCTGCCCCTGCGTCTTCGCGCCGGTGCGGAGGATGGCCCGGCCCGTCATGTGGACCCGGAGCTCGGCCGCGTCGAACATCTTGATACCGAGGATGTCGTACTCACGGCTGTTGCCCGCCCCGAGCGGCTCGGTCATCGTCGAGATCCCGATGCCGAGCAGACGCCCCTGCTCACGTGCGGCGGCCTGTTCGCGCCGGAACCCCTCGTAGTCGATCGCTTCGAGCCCCAGGTCGAGACACTTGGTGTACTGCCCCGAGTCGGTCAGGAACCCGAAGGCGGTGCGGTGGGGGAAGTCGTCGTCGCGGACGAGGTTGCGTCGGCGGAACTCCGCCTGGTCGATGCCCAGGTCCTCCGCTGCGGCGTGGACCATCCGCTCCTGGAAGTACATGGCCTCGGTCACGCGGAACGAGCAGCGGTAGGCCACCCCACCCGGAGCCTTGTTGGTGTAGACCCCGGTCGCGGTCAGGTGCGCGGACGGGATGTCGTAGCAGGCGAACGCCGAGTGCATGAGCCCGATCTTGAACTTGCTCGGCTGTGCATCGGAGAAGAACGCGCCGTGATCCGAGGTGGTGTGCATCCGCACACCCAGGATCCTCCCGTCGTTGCGGAGCGCCAGTTCCCCCTGGAGGTAGACGTCCCGACCGAACCCGGTGGAGATGAGGTTGCCCGTCTTGTCCTCGATCCACTTCACCGGCCGTTCGGTGAGGATCGACGCGAGGATCGACACCACGTAGCCGGGGTAGACCGGGACCTTGTTGCCGAAACCACCGCCGAGGTCCGGAGAGATGATCCGGATCATGTGCTCGGGCAGTTCGGCGACCATCGCCACCGCAGCGCGGATGATGTGGGGCGCCTGGGTCGTCATGTAGACGGTGAGCTTGCCCGTCGAGCGGTCGAAGTCCGCGATGGACCCGCAGGTCTCGATCGGTGAGGGGTGCGACCGGGGGTAGTGCATCTCGATGCGCGAGACGAGGTCGGCCTCGGCGAACGCCTGGTCGGTGCGCTCGCGGTCGCCGACCTCCCAGTCGAACACCTTGTTGTCCGGCTGGTTGACCTTGTCGTCCCGGATCAGCGGCGCGTCGGGCGCCATCGCCTGCGTCGGGTTGACGATCGCCGGCAGCGGCTCGTAGTCGACGACGATCGCCTCGCACGCATCCTTCGCGACGTAGGGGTCGTCGGCCACGACGGCGGCGACCTCCTGTCCCTGGAAGCGGACCTTGTCGGTGGCGAGGACCGCTTGCGTGTCGTAGGACAGGGTCGGCATCCAGGCGAGGTTGCGGGCAGCCAGCATGTCCCCGGTGAGGACCAGCCTCACGCCGGGCATGTCCCAAGCCTTGCTCACGTCGATCGAACGGATCCGGGCGTGGGCGAGCGGGCTGCGCAGGATCTCCATGTGGAGCATCCCGGGCAGCACGACGTCGTCGACGTAGTTGCCCTTGCCGCGGATGAAGCGGTTGTCCTCCACTCGGCGCTGGCGTGCCCCCAGGCCGCCGATCTTGATCTCGTCGATCGCCACGTCAGCTCGCCTCCTCGGTCCCGGCCTCCTGAGGCTCGGTGTCCCCGTCGGATCCTCGTAGCTGCTCGGCGGCCCACAACACCGCCTTGACGATGTTCTGGTAGCCGGTGCAGCGGCACAGGTTCCCAGCAAGGGCCCAGCGGACGTCCTCCTCGGTCGGCGCCGGGTTCTCGTCCAGCAGCGCCTTGGCGCTCATCATCATCCCGGGGGTGCAGAAGCCGCACTGCAGCCCGTGCTCGTCCTTGAAGCCCTCCTGGATCGGGTGCAGGCCGCTCGGCGAGGCGAGACCTTCGACCGTGGTGACCTCGTGCCCGTTGGCCTGGACCGCCAGCATGGTGCAGCTCTTGACGGGTCGGCCGTCGAACAGCACGGTGCAGGCACCGCAGTTGGTGGTGTCGCACCCGGTGTGGGTGCCGGTCAGCTTCAGCCCCTGCCGCAGCAGGTGGGCGAGCAGCAGGCGCGGTTCGATGTCGGCGGTGTGCGGCTCACCGTTGACGGTGATCGTGACACGGCTGACGGGCAGACCGTCGGGATCGACCGGTGCGACCTCTCGGAACAGGCTGGACATGGTCAGGCCGCCTCCTGGAGGGAACGGTCGATCTGCGACAGGATCCGTGCGGTGAAGGTCCGCACGATGTGACGCTTGTAGGACGCGCTGCCCCGGTGGTCGCTGCGCGGCTGGGCCGCTCCGGCGGCCAGGTCAGCGGCGTTCGCGATCACCTCGGCGTTCAACGGGCCACCGACCAACGCCTCCGCGGCTTCACGGGCATCGATCGTCCGCCCCCCGACACCGACCAGCCCGATACCGGCCCGGCCGACCTGCCGGCCGTCGAGGTCGACCGCCACCGCGACCGCAGCCGTGGCGAAGTCGCCGATGCGGCGCTCGAGCTTGAGGTAGCCGCCGTGGGCTCGTCCTCGTGGCGGCGGGATCACCGCCTCGACCGCGATCTCGTCCGGTGCGAGCACGTTGGTGAACGGGCCCCTGACGAAATCCCTGACCGGGATCGTCCGTCGGCCGTCCGGCCCCTCGGCGACGATCGAGCCGTCCAGGGCGATCATGCACGCGGCCCAGTCCCCCTGCGGGTCGGCGTGGCAGACGGACCCGACGAACGTCCCGCGGGTGCGCACGATGGGATCGGCGATCAGCGGTGCCGCGGCGGCGACCGTCGGCTGGTGCTCGGCGATCAGCGCGGACCGTTCGATGTGCTCGTGGCGGCAGAGCGCTCCGATGCGGATCGTGCCGTCGGGGTCCGCGACCAGGTGGTCGAGTCCGGGGATGTTGTTGATGTCGACGAGCATCTCGGGTGCCGCGAACCGCAGCTTGAGCATCGGGATCAGGCTCTGGCCGCCGGCGAGGACCTTGGCCTGGCCGTTGCCCTCCTGGAGCAGGGAGATGGCCTCCTCCAGCGAGGCGGGGGCCTCGTAGCGGAACCGCGACGGGTACACGTGGTCCTCCTCCGGTGCGGCTCAGCAGGGCGTGGGCGGCTAGGTGTCGCCGTCAGGGCGAGGGTCCGGTTCGGGGCGCGACGAGGCGCTGGACGCCGCGGGTCTCGGCGTGTCGGGGACCGCGAACGGGAGCGACTCCGCGTCGGGATCCGGCCGCGGATCCTGGTGCGGCGGCCAGGGCCCCTGGACCGGCTGGCTCGCGACCTTGAGGTGGTCGATGATCTGTGGCCAGGCCCAGACCGTGGGGCTCGGACCCTCACGCGGCGCACCCTCGATCAACTCGTAGAGGCGTGGGGTCCCGCGGCTGTGGCCGTCGGATTCGATCGGCATCCCAACCCTCCTGCCTGCCACCGGGACAGGCTCCCTCAGAAGATGCGGGCCCCCCTCGCCCTCCTGCGGAAGGCGAGATGGCCAACATAGTGAGCACCTCGCCCCGACGCACGGAGAATCGCGCACGAGATGCGGGCGACGTGCGCGGCGGACCTAGACTGAGATCGCCGCGGACGGTCGCCCGCACGCCCGGAGGCACACCGTGACGAGCCGCCTCGCCAACCTGCACCTCGACGCGATCGACCCCGACCACGTCGCCGAGTTCTGGTGCGAGGTGCTGGGCTGGCGGGTCCTGGACACCGACGAGGACGTCGGGCTGGTCGAGATCGGTCCGGCCGACGGCCGCTGGCCCGGGATCGACATCATGCGGGTACCGGAGCCGAAGACGGTCAAGAACCGGTTGCACCTCGACGTGCGGGCCGACGGCTCGTCGACCGCGGACGAGCTCACGCGACTGCTGGCGCTGGGCGCAACGAGGACCGAGATCGGGCAGGACGACGACGTCAGCTGGGTGGTGCTCGCCGACCCGGAGGGCAACGAGTTCTGCCTGCTGGGCCGCTCCGTGCAGGACCTCTCCGACCACGAACGCGACCCCGCCGACCGCAGCTGACCGTGCGCGTGCGGCGCTCCGCGGTCGCGATCAGGCCATGCTCGCGGGGTGTCCCCTCTGCTGACGGTCATCCGCGGCACGGTCACGCCACTCGCTCGAAGAGCGCGGCCATCCCCTGGCCACCTCCGATGCACATGGTCTCGAGCGCGTAGCGGCCCTCACGCCGGTCGAGCTCACGCAGCATCGTCGCCAGGATCCGGGCGCCGGTCGCGCCGACCGGGTGCCCGAGTGAGATCCCGGACCCGTTGGGGTTGAACCGTTCATCGGTGCTCGGGTCGAGCCCCCACGTGTCGGTCACCGCGAGGACCTGGGCCGCGAAGGCCTCGTTGAGCTCGATGAGGTCGAGGTCGTCCATGCCGATGCCGGCCCGGTCGAGCACCGCGGCGGTCGCCGGGACGGGCCCGATCCCCATCGTGGCCGGGGGCACCCCCGCGACCGACCAGGTCACGAGGCGGGCGAGCGGCCGCAGGCCGAGCTGCTCGGCGCGCTCCGGTGTGGTCACCAGGCACGCAGCGGCCCCGTCGTTCTGCCCCGAGGCGTTGCCGGCCGTCACGGTGGCCTGATCGTCCTGGCGGCCCATGATCGGACGCAGCTTGCCGAGGGCGTCGAGCGTGGTGTCGGCCCGGGGGTGTTCGTCGGTGTCCACCACCACCGGGTCGCCCCTGCGTTGCGGGACGGTGATCGGGACCAGCTCGTCGGCGAACCGGCCCTGCTGCTGGGCCGCCACGGCCCGCGCGTGTGAGCGCACCGCCAGCTCGTCCTGACGTTCGCGGGTGATGCCTCGTTCGCGTCGGAGGTTCTCCGCGGTCTCGATCATCCCGCCCGGGACCGGGTGGTGGTGACCTCCGGCGGTGACCCGGGCCCGAGCGAGCCGGTCGGCGAGTTCCACCCCACCGCCGGTGACGCCCCACCGGATCGCGTCGCTGTAGAACTCCACCGAGCTCATGCTCTCGGCTCCGCCCGCGATCACGACGTCACACACACCGGTCTGGACCCGCATGGCGGCGTCGCAGACCGCCTGGAGGCCCGAACCGCACCGGCGGTCGAGCTGGAGCCCTGGCACGTCGACCGGCAGACCGGCGTCGAGCGCGGCCACGCGGCCGATCGCCGGTGCCTCACCGTTGGCGTAGCCCTGACCGAGGATGACGTCGTCGACCACGGCCGGGTCGAGGGCCGTCCGCCGCAGCAGCTCGCGGATGACCTCGGCGGCCAGGCGCTGCACGGGCACGTCACGCAGCACGCCACCGAACCGCCCCACCGGGGTCCGGAGCGGTTCGCAGATCACGGCATCACGCACGGCGGACGACCTCCTCGTCGGGGACGGGTTGGCGGGTGAGGAACGCGCGGACCACCTGGCCGAACCGTTCGGGTCGCTCGAGGTTGGCGAGGTGGCCGGCCCCGGGGAGCTCGATGAGCCGGGCGTCGGGGATCAAGGCGTGCAGCGCGCGGGCATCCGCGGGCGGCGTCGCCTCGTCCGCACCCCCGACCATCACCAGGCTCGGGGCCCGCACGCTCGTGGCGAGGCCGGTGAGGTCGGCCGTGGCGAGCGCCTCGCAGCTGCCGGTGTAGCCATCCACCGACGCCGCGCGCAGGGTGCGGTCCAGCGCGGTCACGGAGGCGTGGCCGCTGCGCAGGAAGTCCGGGCTGAAGAAGCGAGCGAGCACGAGGTCGGTGATCGCGCCCATCCCATCGGCCCGGACGGTCGCAGCGCGTTCGCGCCACCCCGCCTCGGTGCCGACGCGGGCAGCGGTGTCGGCGAACACGGCGCGTTCGATGCGCTCGGGTGCGGTCGCGGCGACCCACAGGGCGACGATCCCACCGAGCGACAGCCCACAGATGTCCGCCGCCGCGACCTCGTGGGCGTCGAGCACGGCGAGCGCGTCACGTCCGAACTGTTCGACGGTGTACGGGGGCGGAGGGCACGAGGACCGGCCGTGCCCGCGCTGGTCGAAACGGACCACCCGACGGAACTCGCTCCAGGCAGCGATCTGGGGGTCCCACATCGACAGGTCGGTCCCGAGCGAGTTGATGAGCAGCAGGGCGGGGGCGTCCGGGTCGCCGTCGCTCCGGGTCCACAGGCGGACGCCGTCATCGGTCGTGATGGAACGCTCGCTCACCGGAGCTCCGAGCTGGTGCGGATGCGGTGATGGGTCGCCAGGGCACGGTCGATCAGCAGCGGCACGAGGCCGAGGACGCGTCCGGGATCGAGCACCTCCTCGGGGGTCCGCTGGCCGATCGCAGCCGTGGCCTCGGCGGAGGAGCTGACGACCTCGTGGAGCGGGCGTTCCTCGGCGGCCGCCGCAGCCGCCAGCTCACCGGCCAGGGCCTGCGCCCGGGGCCGACCGAGGGCCGGCGTCATCGCCGTGGCGAGCGCCTCGGAGCCGACCAGGCCGTGCTGTGCTTCGAGGTTCGCGAGCGCCCGCTCCCCGTCGACCTCGAGGTCGGCCAACGCAGCGTGCAGCCGGGCCACGGCGCCCCCGGCCCGGACCAGGGCGGACGGCAGGGCGACCCACTCGGCCTGCCACGCCCCGGCGGCCCGCTCGTGCTCGTGCTCGCCGACGGCGGTGTGCAGCACCGACAGCTCGCCGAGCGCGAGGCGACAGGCGGCGCGGGCAGCGGTCGCGTGGACCGGGTTGCGTTTGTGCGGCATGGCCGACGAAGAGGGTGCGGTCCCGGGCTGCTCACGGGCTTCGCCGACCTCGGGTTGCGCGAGGAGGACCAGGTCGGCTGCGATCGACCCGACGGCGGCCACGATGCCACCGAGCGTGCCGGCGAGGTCGGCGATGCGGTCGCGTTCGGCGTGCCACGGCAGGTCGGGGACGGCGAGCCCGAGCCGTCCGGCCAGCGCTTCGGCGACCTCGATGCCGGCGTCGCCGTACACCCCCGAGGTCCCGGCTGCCCCGCCGAGCTGGACCGTCAGCGACCGGGGCGCGACCCAGCGCAGCTGCTCGATGCGGCGGTCGAGCGCCCCGAGCCACCGGGCGGCCTTGAGCCCGAAGGTGATCGGCACGGCCTGCTGCCCGAGGGTCCGCCCCGCCATCACCGTGCCGCGGTGTCGCTCGGCCAGCTCGGCGCAGCGGTCCGCGAGCGCCGACAACGAGGTGTCGAGGTGCTCGAGCGCGCCGCGCAGCTGCAGCGCGACGGCGGTGTCGATGACGTCCTGGCTCGTGGCGCCGTGGTGCAGCCACGCCGCAGCCTCGTCGTCGGCGCCCTCCTGCAGGGCCCGCACCAGCGCGATCACCGGCGTCGGGGCGCTGGCGGTCGCCTCGGCGAGGGCCGCGAGGTCGAGCCTCGTGGGATCGCAGGCCGCCACGATCGCATCGGCCGTCCCGGGGTCGAGGAGGCCGACGTCGGCGAGGGCACCCGCGAGCGCCGCTTCGACCTCGACCATGCGGGCGACCCGAGCGGGCCACCCGACCATCGCCGCGAGCTCCGGGTCCCCGAAGCCGGCTTCGAGGAGCCCGTCCGACCACGTGGGCTCAGACACCGGCGTGCGCCCGCTCGGTCCGTGCGTGCAGCTCCCGGAGCACCTCGAGCTCGCGTGCGGTCGGAGGTGGCGTGGTCGGCAGGTCGTCGGCGAACCGGACCTCCCACCCGGTCGCGTCGCGGACCTGCTCGCGGGTCACACCCTCGTGCAGGGACGTCACGGTCAGCTCGGCGGTGACCGGGTCGGGTTCGAGCAGGCACAGGTCGGTGATCACCAGCACCGGTCCGGCCGTGGTCAGCCCGGCTGCTTCCCGGTCGCCGCGTCCGCGGCCGTGGCCGAGCGAGGTGACGAAGTCGACCTGGTCGACGAACGTGCGGGTCGAGTGCTTGGCGGTGACCAGGACCTCGTGGCAGCTGCCGGCGATCTCGGGCGCGCCTCCGCCCCCCGGCAGGCGGACGGCGGGGGCGTCGTAGCTGCCGACGACCGTGGTGTTGATGTTGCCGAACCGGTCGATCTGCGCACCGCCGAGGAAACCCTTGGAGATGCGTCCTCCCTGCAGCCAGTACTGGAACATCTCGACGACGGGCACGGTGGCCAGCGCCGTCGCGCACAGCTCCCCGTCACCGATCGAGAGCGGGAGCACATCGGGTCGGGTCTGCAGCGTGCCGGATTCGTAGATCAGCACCAGGTCCGGGGCGTGCGTGAGGCGGGCGAGGTTGCAGGCCGCCGAGGGTGCACCGATCCCGACGAAGCAGACGTCACCGTCACGCAGGGCGCGGCTGGCCACGACCGTCATCAGCTCGTCCGGTGTGTGGTTCACGTCAGCTCCTCGGGTGGGTGCGTGTCCTCGGTGCTCAGCCGAGGGCGGGTGCGCCGACGACGTCGAGGACCTGCTCACGCAGCCAGGTCCCGAACCGCTCCCTATCACGCGAGATGGCGTCCCACCGCTGGTAGAAGGCGTTGTCGCGGTCGTAGTAGCCGTGCGCGTAGGACGGTGCGGCGCCGCGCGGTGCCTCCGCGACCGCGTTCAGCGCCCACGCGGGCAGGATCACCGAGTTCGGGCTCGGGGCGGCGAGATCGTCGACGATCTCCTCGACGGTGACCACGGACCGGGTGGCGGCGAGCACCGCCTCCTTCTGCACGCCGACGATCCCCTCGAGCAGCACGTTGCCGTCCCGGTCCGCGCGCTGGGCGTGGATCACGGCGACGTCGGGACGGATCGCCGGTACCGCGGCGAGCTCCTCGCCGGTGAAGGGGCAGACGACCGTGCGGATGTTGGGGTTGACGTCGCGCAGATCCGAGCCGATGTAGCCGCGGAGCGTGGCGAACGGCAGACCGGCCGCGCCGGCGTGGAAGGCGTTGGCCATCGCCGCGTGGCTGTGCTCCTCGATCTCGAGCGGGCGGGGCCAGCCGTGCTCGACCGCGTCCCGGAACCGGTGGAGGGATCCGACACCTGGGTTGCCTCCCCAGGAGAAGACCAGCTTGCGGGCGCAGCCGGCGCCGATGAGCTGGTCGTAGATCAGATCGGGGGTGAGCCGCACCAGCGTGAGCTCGCGACGCCCCTGCCGGATGATCTCGTGGCCGGCGGCGAACGGGATGAGGTGGGTGAAGCCCTCGAGCGCGACGACGTCACCGTCACGTACGTTCGCGGCGATCGCATCGTGGAGGGACAGGATCTCGGCCACGGGCGCTCCTAGGCGTCGAAGAAGACGGTCTCGGCCGTCCCCTGCAGGACGATGTCGAAGCGGTAGCGCCGCGTGCCCGCCTCCTGCCCGTCGAGGCGAGCCAGCAGCGTGGCACGCCGCTCGGGCGGGACGGAGCCGAGGACGGGATCGTGCGCGTTGGCCTCCACTCCCTCGAAGTAGATGCGGGTCGCGAGCTTGTCCAGCACGCCGCGGGCGAACACGTGGACGTTGAGGTGGGGGGCCTGCACCGCCCCGTCACGGCCCGGGATCGTGCCGGGCATGGCGGTCCGGACCCGGTAGGTGCCACCGTCGGTCGAGGCCACCCGACCGAAACCGATGAAGGAGGAGGGCACGTCGCCGGACCGTCCGTCGGCGGGGTGCCGGTAGCGACCGCCCCCGTCCGACTGCCAGATCTCGACCATCGCGTCGTCGACGAGGTCGCCGGCGCCATCGAAGACGGCACCGGTCACGACGATCGGCTCGCCCGCCTCACCGGCAGGGTCGAGGTCGTCCACCCCGTCCTTCATCAGCGCGTAGTGGAAGAAGGGACCGACGGTCTGCGACGGTGTCTGCCGGTACTCGCTCACGCTTGCTCCTGCCCGGGCGTCGCGAGCGCTCCCGCGCCGGTCGGCTCGAACGGCGTCGCCTCGGGACCTCGCAGGACGATGTCGAACCGGTACCCGAGCGCCCACTCCTCCTCGGTGATCGTGTGGTCGTAGCTCGCGATCATCCGGGGCCAGGCCTCCCGCGGGACGCCACCCATGATCGGGTCGAGGTCGTGCAGCGGGTCACCCGGGAAGTACATCTGGGTCACCAGCCGCGTGACGAACGCCGGCCCGAACAACGAGAAGTGGATGTGTGCCGGCCGCCACGCGTTGGGGTGGTTGCGCCAGGGGTAGGCACCCGGCTTGATGGTCAGGAACCGGTAGCTGCCGTCCTCATCGGTGATCGCCTTGCCGGCGCCGATGAAGTTGGGGTCGAGCGGTGCCGGGTGCTGATCCTTCTCGTGGATGTAGCGGCCGGCGGCGTTGCACTGCCAGATCTCGACCAGCGTTCGCGGGGCCGGATCGCCGTTCTCGTCCGACACCCTCCCGGTCACGATGATCCGCTCGCCCATCGCTTCCTGCCCGGTACCGGCGTTGCGGGTCAGATCCGCATCCTCCTCGGTCACCTCCGCCAGCGCCGGGCCGGGACCGGTGATCTCCGAGAGCGTGTGCTCGAGCCGCACCAACGGCTCCTTCGGGTGACGGAGGTTCGTCGAGCGGTACGACGGGTGGTCGTAGGGCGGGAAGGCCGCCTCGTCGCGGCGGCGGTAGGCCTCGGGGGTAGCGCTCATGATCCTGCCTCGTCGTCGGTGGCCGTGCCGGTCGATCCGAGGACCTGCTTCAGGGCAGCGAAGGCGGTGTTCGCCGCCGGCAGGCCGGCGTAGAGCCCCACGTGCAGGAGCACCTCGGCGATGTCCTCGGCGCTCGCGCCCGTCCGCCGTGATGCGTGCAGGTGCAGCTCGAGCTCACGTTCGTGGCCGAGCGCGGCCAGCAGCGCGATCGTCACCAGGCTCCGTGTCGAGCGGTCGAGGCCCGGCCGCCCCCAGACATCGGCCCAGGCCGCCCCGGTGATGTAGTCCTGGAAGGGCGCATCCAGCCCGGTCGTGCCCGCGATCGCTCGGTCCACGTGCTCGTCGCCGAGCACGGCGCGACGCACCTGCATCCCGTGGTCACGCCGGCCGTCGTGGTCGCCCACCAGCCACCCTCCGGTCGGTGTCTTCCTGGTCGATGTCCCGCCTGGCGACGCTTGTCGGGGCGTCGGTGCCCCTGCTAGCGTGTGTGTTCGCTACACGAACGGATGTTCACCAGGTGAACCACATGGAAGCAGCGACCCTGATGGGTGTCAACCGGACCGTCACGCCATGAGCGAGTCCGTCCGGTCCTTCGAGCGCGGCCTGCGCGTGATCCGGAGCTTCGCCCACGGTTCGCAGCTCACCCTGGCCGACGTCGCCCGCGCGACCGATCTCAACCGGGCGACGGCGCGACGGTTGCTGCTCACGCTCGAGGAGCTGGGCTACGTCCGCAGGGTCGGGGACCGCTTCGCCCTCACCCCACGGGTGCTCGACCTCGGCTACGCCTACCTGTCCTCGTTCGAGGTCCCGGATCTGGCCTTGCCGTACCTCGAGCGGCTCAGCGAGGAGGTGCACGAAGCCTCGTCGGTGGGGGTCCTCGACGGCACGGAGATCACCTACGTCGCGCGCGTTCCCGCCAACCGGGTCATGACCGTCTCGATCGGCCTCGGCACCCGGTTCCCGGCCTTCCGCACCTCCCTCGGCCGAGCGCTGCTCGCGGCGCTGGACGACGAGGAGGTCGCGGCGATCTGGGAGCGCAGCGATCGGTCTCATCCGACCCCGCGCACCGTGACGCGGCTCGAGGATCTGCTCGAGCGGCTGCGGGAGGTGCGCGAGCGGGGTTACGCGCTCGTCGACCAGGAGCTCGAACTCGGCGTGCGATCGATCGCCGCGCCGCTCCACGACGCGGGTGGTCGCACCGTCGCGGCCATCAACATCAGCAGCCACACCAGTCGGACCAGCAAGGCCGAGCTCCAGCAGCGGTTCGTCCCGGCGCTCCTGCGAGCCGCTCGCGACATCGACCACGCGCTCGCCAACCGACCGAGCTGAGCCGTGCCGACCACCAGGAGGACCCGATGACCGAGCAGACCCAACGCACCCGCGTCGCGATCATCGGGGGCGGGCCCGCCGGCTCGCTGCTCTCGCACCTCCTCCACCGACAGGGCGTGGAGAACGTGGTCCTCGAGCGGCGGTCGCGGGCGTACGTGCTCTCGCGGATCCGCGCCGGGGTGCTCGAGCACGGCAGCGTCGAGACCCTCGTCGCGGCCGGCCTCGGCGAGCGCGTCCAGAGCGAGGGCTACGTCCACGACGGCGTCTTCCTCGCGTTCGGCGGTCGACGGGTCCGGGTCGATTTCGCTGACCTCACCAGCAGGTCGGTGACGATCTACGGCCAGACCGAGGTGCAGCACGACCTCTACGACGCGCTCGACGAACGTGCGGGCAGGATCGTCTTCGAGGCCGAGGACGTGGCGCTCCACGGGGTGGACGGCGACCGACCCGCGGTCACCTACACCGCGGACGGCCAGGACCACCGGCTCGAGGCGGAGTGGATCGTCGGCTGCGACGGCTACCACGGCCCGTCCCGCGGCGTCATCCCCGGCGACGTGCTGCGCACCTACGAGCGGGTCTACCCCTTCGGCTGGCTCGGGATCCTGTCCGAGACCCCGCCCGTGTCCGAGGAACTGATCTACGCCAACCACGAGCGGGGCTTCGCGCTCTGCTCCATGCGCAACGAGCACCTCAGCCGCTACTACGTGCAGTGCTCGCTGGAGGACGCACCGGACGACTGGTCCGACGACCGCTTCTGGGACGAGCTCACCACACGACTGCCCGACGAGGTGGGCGACCAGCTCGTCACCGGCCCGTCGATCGAGAAGTCCATCGCGCCGCTGCGCAGCTTCGTGGCCGAGCCGATGCGCTACGGCCGTCTCCTGCTCGCCGGCGACGCGGCGCACATCGTGCCGCCGACCGGCGCGAAGGGGCTCAACCTCGCGATCAGCGACGTGGTGTACCTGGCGCGAGCCCTCGGCGAGTTCGCAGCGAACGGCTCGACGACCGGGCTCGACAGCTACTCGCGGACGGCGCTGGACCGGGTCTGGAAGGCCGTCCGGTTCTCCTGGTGGATGACCACCCTGATGCACCGGTTCCCCGACCAGGACGGGTTCGATCGTCGCCTGCAGCAGGCGGAACTGTCCCTCCTCGAGTCATCGCGGGAAGCACGGGCGAGCCTCGCCACGAACTACGTCGGGCTACCCATCTGATCGCGCCAGGTGGTCCGGCGACGGAGGTGCACACCGCCAGCCGGCACGGACCCGCCTCCGCGTGCGCTGCCGCGTGTCGTGCGACGACCGCGCGCGACACGATGCGAACCGGTCGCGCTGTGAGCTATTTTCGCATCGCATCTCCGGGCTGCGGCTCGGCGTCCTGGGAGGAGCCGCCCGGACGGCGGCCCCTCCCAGGACCGCGACGCGCTGCAGAAGGTTGTCCAGGGGCGATGGCCCGTCATACTTCCGCCACGGTGCTCGGAACGAACCGGGGGGAACAGTGGAGGACGCGGGATGCGATCGATCGACGGTCTCGTGAGCGACGCCGGCGGCGGCGCCGACGAGCCCGGCCCACCGGGGCGCGGCCGGCCCCTCGGGCGTGCCCGCTCGCAGCGTCTGCTCGTGACCCTGCTCGGCGACTTCTGGCAGGAGGGGCACGACCCGATCCCCTCGGCGGGCCTCGTCCGCGTCCTCGAGGAGTTCGCGATCGCTCCCGCCAACGCCCGAGCTGCGCTGAGCCGCATGACCCAGCGTGGCCTGCTCGAGCGCACCAGGGAGGGCCGCCGCACCAGCTACGAACCGACCGAACGGGCCTGGCAGGTCCTCCAACGCGGTGCCCGCCGGATCTTCGCCACGGGTCCGGGCCCGGCGTGGGACGGCACCTGGACGCTGATCGCCTTCTCGCTACCCATCGACGACAACGACCAGCGACGACTGCTCCGTGCCCGTCTGCGGTGGCTGACCTTCTGGCCCCTCTACGACGCCACCTGGGTCACCCCGCACGACCGGGCAGAGGCCGTGCGTGAGCAGCTCACCGAACTGGGTATCACCGACGCCCTCGTGCTGCGCAGCACCGACGTGCAACTGCTGCCCGGCGGCCGGACCCGACTCGAGGATGCCTGGCGGCTCGGCGAACTCGCGGACGCCTACGAGGAGTACCTCCAGCGTTACGGCGAGCTCGCTCGTCGGGCCAGGGCTGGGAAGGTGCCCCCGGCCGAGGCGCTCATCCAACGCACCGAGATGGTCGACGAGTGGCGGCTGCTGGTCCGCGACGACCCGGATCTGCCCACCGAGTTCCTGCCCCCCGACTTCCCCCGCGAGGAAGCTCGAGCGACCTTCCTCGAGACCTACCGGGCGTTGGCCGAACCGGCCGGGGCCCGCTTCGATGAGCTCGCCCGGTCCCGCGAGCGGACGTGACCGCGCCGGTCACGCGTCGTCGCGCCGCAGCTCCTTCTTGAGCAGCTTCCCGCTGGCGTTGCGGGGCAGGGCGGCGACGACGACCAGCGACTTCGGGACCTTGTAGCGGGCGAGTCGGGCCGCCAGGAAGCGTTCCAGTTCGGCCTGGTCGAGCGAGCTTCCGTCGCGCAGCACCACGTAGGCGCGTCCGACCTCGCCCCAGCGCTGGTCGGCGACGCCGATGACGGCGCACTCGGCCACCGCGGGGTGCTCGAACAGGGCGTTCTCGACCTCCGCCGGGTAGACGTTCTCGCCGCCCGATATGTACATGTCCTTCTTGCGGTCCACGATGCGCAGGTAGCCCTCCTCGTCCCTGATCGCGATATCGCCGGAGCGGAACCACCCGTCCTCGTCGAGGACAGCGCGGGTCGCGTCACCCTTGCGCCAGTAGCCGCGCATGACGTTGGGCCCTTGGACCACGACCTCGCCGGGCTCCCCCGCCGGTGCACTGCGGCCGGCATCGTCGATCACGTCGACGTCCGTGAAGAAGCACGGGGTGCCGGCGGTTCCCACCTTGCGCAGGCTGTCCTTCGCACGCAGGAAGAGCACACCCGGGGACGCCTCCGTCATCCCGTAGCCCTGCATGAAGGTCAACCCCCGCGCCTGGTAGGTGCGGATGAGCTCCTCGGGGACCGGGGCGCCGCCGGCCTCGACCGCACGGATCGACGACAGGTCGGCCTCGTCCCAACCCGGCGCGGCGGTCAGCGCCTGGAACATCGCAGGCACCCCGAACATCCAGGTGATGCCCAGCTCGGGGATCAACCGCAGGGTCCGCACGGGATCGAATGCGGACTCGAGCACGGCGGTCCCGCCCTTGACGAAGGTCGGCAGGAAGGTCTGGTTGAGCGCCGCAGTGTGGAACATCGGGGCGCTGACGAGCGTGACCTCGTCGTGCGAGACGTCGACGTCGATCAGGACGTTGAAGACGTTCCAGGTCAGGTTGCCGTGCGTGAGCGTCACGCCCTTCGGGTACCCGGTGGTGCCCGAGGTGTACATCAGCATCGCGGTGTCGGTGTGGCCGACCGGCACGTCCATGTCCCGGATGGCGCCGCGTGCCACGAGCTCCTCGAGGGTGTGGGCCGCAGCGTCCGACGGCTGCCCCACCACGACGCGCAGGTCGGTCGGAGCGTCGCCGAGCACAGCCCGGGCCGTGTCTTCGAGCGAGTCGGACCACACCAGGGCGCGCAGCTCGGCATCGCGGGCCATGTAGGCCAGCTCCGCGGGCGCCAGCCGGGTGTTGAGCGGGACGAAGACCGCTCCGATCGCCATCGTCGCGAACATCGTCTCGACGAAGGCGGGGTGGTTGGGCCCGAGGTAGGCGACCCGGTCCCCCGCCTCCACCCCGAGGTCGCCGAGCGCGGCACCCAACCGGTCGACGCGGTCGGCCAGCTCGCCGTAGGTCCGTTGCTGACCGTCGTGGATCAGCGCGACGTCGTCCGGCGCGACCCGCGCACGCCGCCGTGGCCAGGATCCGAGCCCGTGATCGTTCATCGTCTCCCTGCCGTCCTGGCCCGGGCGTGGTCGGTCCGCTCAGCCATCGTCGAGGCCGAGCGCCCGGATCGCGTTCTCCTTGAGGATCAGGGGCCGGACCTCGTCCTTGAGGTCGAGGCCCTCGAAGTCCCGGAGCCAGCGATCCGGCGTGATGACGGGGAAGTCCGAACCGAACAGCACCTTACGCTTGAGCAACGAGTTCGCCTGGCGGACCAGCTGGGGTGGGAAGTACTTCGGCGACCAGCCGGACAGGTCGATGTAGACGTTGGGCTTGTGCGTGGCGACGGCCAGCGCCTCGTCCTGCCAGGGCACCGACGGGTGCGCGCAGATGATGGTCAACCCCGGGAAGTCCACGGCGACGTCGTCGAGCTCCATCGGGTTCGAGTACTTCAGGCGTACCCCGCCGCCCCCCGGCAGTCCGGCACCGATGCCGGTCTGCCCGGAGTGGAACAGAGCGGGGACCCCGAGCTCCTCGATCGCCGCGTACAACGGGTAGGCGAGCCGATCGCTCGGCCAGAACGCCTGGAGCGAGGGGTGGAACTTGAAGCCTCGCACGCCGTGATCCTCGACGAGGCGGCGAGCCTCACGGACCGCTGCAGCGCCTCGGTGGGGGTCGAGGCTGGCGAACGGGATCAGCACGTCGCCGTGCCGGGCGCAGCTCTCGGCCACCTCCTGGTTGGCGATCGGCGGGTGGCCGGTCGCCGACTCGGCGTCCACGGTGAACACCACCGCGGCGATGGACCGTTCGCGGTAGTAGGCGGCCATCTCGTCGATCGTGGGCTGCGCGTCGTCGGCACCGAAGTGGGCCGCCTTGCCGGCCTCGAGCGCAGCGCTTAGGGACGGATGTCCGTCCGCGGAGATCTCGGCGTGCGTGTGCACGTCGATGGCGACGAGCGCATCGAGATCGAGTTGTGAGGTCACCATGCGTCTGCCTCGGGTCGTGGAAGGAGCGGCCCGGCCGGTGAGCACCGGCCGGGCCGGGGATCAGGGGTAGCGACGCTCGAGGAACCGCGCCACGCAGGCTGGCTTCTCGGCCCCCTCCACCTCGAAGGTGATGCTCAGGCTGGTCTGCACACCTGCGCCGACCTCGGTGACCTCCTCGACGGCCACACCCGCGCGCACGCGGCTACCGACCAACACCGGGGACGGGAAGCGGACCTTGTCCATCCCGTAGTTGACGCCCATGGAGAACCCGCGTACGTCGAGCACCTGCGGGAGCACGAGGGGGATCAACGAGAGCGTGAGGAACCCGTGGGCGATCGTGCCCCCGAAGGGTCCGCTCGCGGCACGTGCCGGGTCGACGTGGATCCACTGGTCGTCGCCCGTCGCGTCCGCGAACCGGTCCACCTGGTCCTGGGTGATCTCGATCCAGTCCGAGTAGCCCACGTGCTCGCCGACCAGGCTGGTGAGCCCCTCGACCCCTTCGACGATCCTCGGTTCTGCCATCGTTCTCGCTCCTCGTGATGTGCGGCGCTGCGCCGCCTCGGTCGTGGGTGGTGGCGGGCCCTGGCCCGCACGGTGGTGGTTCAGACGCGGCTGAGGACCCAGTCCCCCTGTGCGGCGGCGCCGTCGAACTCCTGGCCGCCGGCGACGTCGGTGACCTCGTCCCAGCGATCGGCGAGGGCTTCGGGCGTCACGTCGTCGAGCACCACACCCGGCGCCTGGACGACGGCGACGCGGCCGACGTAGCCCCCGCCGGCGGTGAAGATGCCCCCGGTGTGCGCGCACGCCTCGGAGGCGAGGTAGACGATCAGCGGGGCCACGTGGGCCGGATCGAGCTTGGCGAGCGCCTCGGGCGGCAGGATGGTCTCGGTCATGCGGGACGCGGCGAGAGGGGCGACCACGTTGACGTGGATCCCGGCTTTGCGGCCCTCGATCGCCAGGGTGCGGGTGAAGCCGACGAGGCCCATCTTCGCGGCGGCGTAGTTGGCCTGACCGAAGTTGCCGAACAGCCCCGCCGGCGAGGTGGTGTTGACGATGCGCCCGTACCCCTGCTCCTTGAGGTGCGGCCACGCCGCCGCCGTGAGGTGGAACGCGCCGAGGAGGTGGACCTCGAGGACGTCGCGGACCTCCTGCTCGCTCAGCTTCGCGAAGGAGCGGTCCCGCAGGATGCCCGCGTTGTTGATCACGACATCGATCCGCCCGTACGCGTCCAACGCCTGGTCGACCATCGCGTCGGCGCCCTGGCGATCGGCGACCGACGCCAGGTTGGCGACCGCCTCGCCACCTGCGGCGGTGATCTCGTCGACGACGGCAGCCGCCGAGGGGCCACCGTCGCCGGCTCCCAGATCGTTGACGACGATCTTCGCACCTCGCTCGGCGAGCGCCAGGGCGTGGCTGCGCCCCAGTCCTCCACCAGCGCCGGTCACGATGGCCACACGGCCAGCCAGTTCGATGTCGGACACGTCGGTTCCTTCGGGTCGTGGTTGACGGTTGCTTGGGGTCGTCGAGCAGGTGGTACCCCGCCCGGCCGTAGCCGGCCGGGCGGTGCTAGCGCATCGCGTTGGGGAGCCAGGTCGCGATCGCGGGGAACGCGATCACCAGGGCGATCGCGATGCACAGGGTGAACCAGAACGGCGTCAACCCTCGGAACACCTTCCCGAGGGAGATGCCCGTGAGTCCGGAGACCACGAAGGTGATCAGTCCGATGGGCGGGGTCAGCAGCCCCGTGAGGAGCATCATGATCGTCAGCACCCCGAACCAGATGCCGTCGTACCCGAGGTCGATGATCACGGGGTACATCATCGGGGTCATGATCACGAGGATCGCGATCTCGTCCATCACGGCGCCGAGCGAGAAGTAGACGAGGAAGATCACCCCGACGACCAACCACGGCGCCAGGTCGATGTCGGTGATGGTGCGTCCGAGCCACATCGGGATGCGGGTCACGGCGAGGAAGAACCCGAACATCTGACCGGCGATCATGAGCAGGAAGATCTGGGCGCTGACCTTGATGGTCTCGCTCACGGCAGCCGTGAACGAGTGTCGGTTCAACCTGCGTGTCACCACGCCGTAGACCAGCGCGAGGAAAGCGCCGGCCGCTCCGGATTCGGTCGGGGTGAACCACCCGGCGTAGAGCCCGCCCATGCTGATCGCGAAGATGACCGGCACCGCCCACATCAACCGGATCGCCCTCGGCACCGTCACGTCGGGCCGGACCGCCGTGTTCGGCGCGAGGCTCGGCCGTCGACGGACCAGCAGGTAGGCGGTGATCATCAGGAGCACGGCCGTCATCACACCGGGGATGAAGCCTGCGATCAGGACGCGGCCGATCGGCTCCGCGGTGAGCACCCCGTAGAGCACGAGCAGCGCGCTCGGGGGGATGAGCGCACCGAGCGTGCCACCGACAGCTGCCGAGGCCGCCGACATCCCGTCGTCGTAGCCGTAGCGCTGCATCTCGGGGACCGCGACGCGCGACATCGTCGACGCCGACGCGACGCTCGATCCGCTCACCGAGGCGAACATGGCCGAGGCACCGATCGTGGCGATCGAGAGCCCGCCTCGTAGCCGCCACAGGAACCGATCCAGCGAGAGGTACAGGTCCCGTCCGAGGTTGGCGTACGCCAGCAACATCCCCATGAGGATGAAGAACGGGATCACCGACAGCGAGTAGATGGAGGCGCTGCGGAAGGCATCGGTGCCGAAGCGAGCGAGCGCGGCGTCGGGCGTGACGATGTAGGCATAGCCGACGACCGCCACGCCGATCATCGCGATCGCGACCGGGACGCGGATCGCGATCAGCAGCAGCATCACCACGAATCCGACCAGCCCGACGAGCTCGTTGGCCATCCTCAGCGCCTCGTGACGAGGGCGCGCAACACCACGACGAGGTTGAACAGGATCACCAGCGCGAACATCCCCGAGCCGAGGACCCCGAGCATCGCGACCGGGGACAGCGGCAGGCGCAGGATCCCGGTCGTGTAGCCCCCGGCGTCGAGCTGGCCGGCGTAGAGGTACAGCCGCCAGGTCATGATCGAGATCACGACGAACCCGATCGCTCCGGCGAGGACCCGCAGGGCGAGCTTCGTCCGTGGACCGAGCCGCAGGTAGAGCAGATCCACGGAGATGTGGGCGTCCTGGCTCTCGGTGCGTGCCAGCCCGAGGTAGACGAGGATCACGACGCCGAGCTCGGTGAGCTCCACCGTGCCGCGCAACGGTCGGGAGAAGAACGAGCGACCGATGATGTCGGTCACCGTCCACGCGAGCAGCGCGAGCATCGTCAGCCCGGCCGCGGCGTGCAGGACGCTCGTGATCCGGCGCACCCAGGGCGTGAGTGGACCACCGTGGGCGCGCTGGAGCTCGTCGATCGTCGGGCCCGGTGCGGCCCCGGGGATCTCCGGGGCCGCCGCCGACCCGGCGTCCGGCAGGTCAGCCATGAACGCGAGCCTCCTCATCCGTCGAACGCAGCGAGGTACGAGCTAGTTGGCTCCGAACACCCGATCCACCATCGCCTGGCCGGGCACGCCCTCGGACTCACGCTCCTCGATCCACTGATCGAAGACCGGCTGGACGGCCTCGCGCCAGCGGTCGAACTCGTCGTCGGAGAGCTCGATCGACTCCACACCGTTGTCCGGCCAGTAGTTCTCGGCGACGTCGTCGGCCATGGCCGCGTGCTCGGTCGTGAGTCGGATGCCCAGGTCACGACCCGACAGCTCCATCAGCGCGTCCTGCTGGGCGGGCGAGAGCCGCTCCCAGGCGCCCTGGTTCATCACGAGCACGAAGGCGCCGGTGTAGCAGTTGCAGACGGTGCGGTAACTGGTGGTCGCCCCGAGGTCGAAGACACGGGTCGCGCTGTTGGCGAGCTTGTAGCCGTCGATCACGCCACGCTCGACGGAGTCGTAGATGTCGGGGGCCGGCATGCTGACGGCGGACGCACCCATCGCCTCGAGCGCGAAGCTCTGCAGCGGGGCGGGGCTCCGGATGGTCAGCCCGGCCAGGTCCTCGAGCGTCTCGACGGGTCGGTCACGGGTGAACAGGTCGCCGGTGTCCATCGCCCACATGGACAGCAGGTGGACGTCGTCGTACTCGGCCTGGAACTCCTCGAACTCGTTCCACAGCTCCCAGGCTGCCTCGGTCCCGTCGAGGGGGTCGTCGAACGCGAACGGCGCCTCGATGATCTGGGTGATCGGGAAGCGGCCTGGCGTGTACCCCGGCAGGGTCCAGCCGATGTCCTGTGCGCCGGCCACGGTGTTCTCGTAGACCTGCGGTGGCGGAGCCAGCGCGCCACCGGCGTGGATCTCGATGTCGACCGTGCCGCCGGTGGCCTCGCGGACCTCCTCGACCCAGGGCTCCCAGACGTTGACCTGGATCGGGTCGGTCGGCGGGAACGGGTGCCCGAAGGTCAGGGTGACCGGATCACCGAAGTCCTGTGGCTCGTCACCCTCCTCGTCACCGTCGTCCGCTGCGGGGTCCTCGGTCGCCTCGTCGTCGTCCGCGGGGTCCGGTGCGGCGTCACCGTCGCCGTTGCTCGCGCAGCCGACCGCGATCAGTGCTCCCACCAGCAGCGCCACCAGGGTGCGTGGCGTCCGCCATCGGTCCGTGACATGTGTCATGTCCCTCTCCCTCTCGTCGTGCTCGTGGTGCGGCCACGCCGCGCTTCCTCGAGCGGCCTCTCCCGGGCAAGCCCCATTGAATGCAATCCAACGTTCACGTGTCAAGTCTTTGTCATGCAAGTACCGCTCGGTGCGCGACCGTCACCCGCGACGCCAGGAGCGCACTGCTGGCGGCCCCGTGTCAGCGGTCGAGACGGCCGGCGTCGAGGACCATCAGCTCGGACAGCGGGCGGATGTCGTCGACGCCCTCCTCGGGCCCGTAGGGATGCTCGAGCAGCTCGGAGAAGGTCTCCGGCGGCTGCCAGGTCAGGCACTCGAGCTCGAGCGGGTCGAGGTGGGTCACGAACCCGAGCTTCGGCGAGCGGATCTCGAGCCGTTCGCCGTTGCGGGTGAACACCTTGCGGACCTGGATCGTCGTGAACTCGTTCGCGATCGTGAGCTGGTCGTCAGCGGCGTCCATCGGTCCCTCTCGGATCTCGGGTCCCTCTCGGATCTCGAACGACCTAGAAGAAGAAGGTCAGGTTGATCATCGGGATGGTGGTGCTGTCGAGGACCACCCACCGGTCAGCGAGCTTCCACCGACCCTCCTCGTGCCGGAACACGTCCTGGCGCTCGCAGCTCATCAGCTCGTGCTCGGGCCGGTCCCACCGACCGCGGTAGATCAGCACGTTGGAACGCACCCGGAGCTCGTCCTCGCGGTCCGCGACGGCGCGGACGCGGACGTTGGTGATGTGGTGCCGCAGGCGCGACGGCGGTTCCTCGGCCCACGCGAAGCCCGTCTCGACCCGGTCGACCCGCATCTGCAGCGAGGTGCGGTCCTCGTCGAGGTGGAACGCGTCGCGCTGCACGCCGGTCACCCGCGACCCGTCCGTGACCTCCTTGTGGATGCGGATGGGCACCCGGTACCGCACGTCGTCGGTGAGCAGCTCGAGCCACTCGGCCAACCGGCCGTCGTCGAGCAGCTCGGCCTCGTCGTGGAGCCACGCGGTGATCTCGGCCGTCAGGGTGGGGTCGACCCGATGGTCGACGGGACGCTCCGTGGCACTCACGACATCAGCTCCAGCCAGCGGCGGTAGAAGTTGCGCAGGTTGGCGTCGGTGAAGTTGGCCGGCTGCGCCACGCCCGGACCCGGCCAGTTCGGGTCGGTCTCGAGCTCCATGCCCATCTGGTAGTTCACGCGGTGGGTCCGCCCGCTGAACGTGCCGGCGTTGCGGGCGATGTGGGTCCAGATCTCGGCATCGTCCTGTTCGAACGTCCCCGAGATCCCGAACGAGCGCAGGTAGGACAAGCGGCTGAGGTTCTTCCACTCCTCGGGCATGTCTCGCTCGACGGCGAACCAGGAGAAGATCTCGATCCGGCCCGGCCCGATCGGGTTCCACACCCGCCAGGTCATCATCGGGATGCTGCCCTCGTAGCGGTGATCGGGGCGCCGGATCGGGTTGTGGATCGACAGGTTGGGGAACACCGTGGAGAGCATGATCCGGGTCTCGTGGGCGACGTCGAACTGCTCCTGCGACGGCATCGATCGCTTGGCGCGTTCGATCGCATCCTGCGGGTAGCCCCAGAACGGAGGCAGGTCCGTCCCGGGCGGGGCCCCGATGAGCATCGCGCCGTGACCGCGCTCGGGGATGTGGACCTGCTCGCCGTACATCGCGTACTTCGGATCCCGCGGCGCCTGGCCGAGCTCGACCATGGATCGGTGGGTCATCAGGGTGTGGTAGGAGTCACCGACGAAGTTCTCGCCTGCGATCTTCCAGTCGACGTCGACCACCCAGCGCTGCGGCGCACCGACGATCTCGAGACCCGCGGGACTGCGCATCGTGAGGATGTCGAGGTACCAGCGGACGTCTCCGAGCCACTCGTCGAGCGACACCTGGTCGGCGTCGAGGCACCCGAAGATCATCCCGTTGTAGGTGTCGAGCTGGGGGATCTGGACCAGCCCGAGCTGGCTCTTGTCGAGGGTGGAACCGTAGGCCTGCTTCTCCACGGGCACACCGGTGAGCCTGCCGTTGTTGCGGTAGGTCCAGCCGTGGTACGGGCACCGGAAGTTCGAGGCGTTGCCAGCCTCGGAGCGGCACACCTGCATACCCCGGTGTCGGCACTGGTTGTGCAGCGCGCGCAGCTGCCCATCCTCGCCGCGCACGATGATGAACGGATCGTCGACGATGTAGCGCAGCACGTAGTCCCCGGGGTCGGGTACCTCGCTCTCGTGGGCGAGGTACACCCACGCCTTGCTGAAGATCCGCTCCCGCTCCAGCTCGAAGATGCCGCGGTCGTTGAAGATCGCTGCCGGCAGTTCCCCGCCAGGCAGCAGGCGCGCCGCCTCGTCGAGGATCGCGCCCGTGCTCTGCCCGAGCTCCAGGGAACGTTCGTCGCGTTGCGTCACATCGCCTCCCGCGGCCACCGGTTCCCCGGCACTCCCATCGCGATGCAAAAACACTACCTTACGTGCACGACTTTGTCATCCTTTTCGCCGGGGAACGCCCGCCCCACGTGCGCCGTGACACGTAGGGTGGCTGCCGCCGCACGATCCGGCGCGCGAACTCCGGAGCCGCGCGGGAGGAGACCACGAGATGGACCACGTCCGCTGGGGGATCCTGAGCACGGCCGACATCGGCATCCGCAAGGTGATCCCGGCGATCCAGCGCGCCGACGCGTGCGAGGTCGTCGCGATCGCGTCGCGTGACGCCGATCGGGCCGCCGCCGCCGCGGCGCAGCTCGGGATCGCGACCTCGCACGGGTCCTACGAGGCGCTGCTCGCGGACGACGACGTCGACGCCATCTACCTGCCGCTGCCCAACGACCTCCACGCGACCTGGACGTCGCGGGCGCTGGCGGCCGGCAAGCACGTCCTCTGCGAGAAGCCGTTGGCGCTCAGCGCGGTACAGGCCGAGGCGATGGCGACCGCCGCCGCCGACGCCGGGCGCAAGCTCGGCGAGGCCTTCATGTACCGCCACCATCCCACCTGGGTCGAGGCCGTCCGGCTCGTTCGCGACGGCGAGATCGGCGACCTGCAGGCGGTGCAGAGCTGGTTCAGCTACTTCAACGACGATCCAGGGAACATCCGCAACCGCGCCGAGAACGGCGGTGGCGCGATGATGGACATCGGCTGTTACAACGTCCACCTCTCGCGCCTGCTGTTCGCCGCGGAGCCCACCGACATCCACGCCGTCGTCCGGCGTGACCCCGAGCTGGGGATCGACACGTTGAGCTCGGCGGCGCTCACGTTCCCGGGCGGTGGCCAGGCGAGCTTCACCTGTTCGACACGTGCCGAGCCCGACCAGCGGGTCCACATCGTCGGCACGCGGGGCCGCATCGACATCGAGATCCCGTTCAACATCCCCCCGGACCGCGAGACCCGCATCACGGTCACGGCAGGTGGCGATCCACCCGTCGCGCCCGACACCGAGGTGCACACCTTCGCGCCCGCGGATGCCTACGCGCTCCAGGCCACGGCCTTCGCCCGCGCGATCCTCGACGGCACGCCGACCCCGGCGCCGATCGAGGACGCGATCGCCAACATGCGCGTCATCGACACGATCCTCGGGGCCGCGTGAGCCTCAGTGCAGCTCGGCGATGTCCGAGTCGGTGACCTCGCCCGGCCGCTTGCCCATGATGATCATGGCCAGGACCTCGTCGACGGTGACGTCGGCCTTGTCGACCGTGCCGACGAGCCGACCCTGCAGCATGACGCTGATCCGGTCGGCCAGGTCGAACACGTCGTGGATGTCGTGGCTGATCAGGAAGATGCCGAGGCCCTCCTGCTGCAGCTGCCGGATCAGGCCGCGGACCTGGTCCGTCTCGGCCGGCCCGAGCGCTGCGGTCGGCTCGTCCATGATCAGGATGCGTGCGTTGAAGTGCACGGCCCTGGCGATCGCCACCGACTGCCGCTGCCCACCCGAGAGCGAGTTGACGGGACTCACGAAGTTCTGGAACTTCGGGTTGAGCCGCGCCATCAGCCGTCGGGTCGAGTCCTCCATGGCCGAGTTGTCGAGGTTCCCGAGCCGCGTGGTGACCTCACGGCCCAGGAACACGTTGCCGGGCGCGTCGATGTTGTCCGCCAGCGCCAGCGTCTGGTAGATCGTCTCCACGCCCAGCGCCTTGGCATCGCGCGGAGTCTCGATCGTCACGGGCTCGCCGTCGATGAGGATCTGCCCCGAGTCGGCCCGGTGGGCCCCCGACAGGGTCCGGATCAGGGTGGTCTTGCCCGCCCCGTTCCCTCCGACGAGCGCCACGACCTCCCCCGGGTGGAGGTCGACGGTCACACCCTCGACGGCGTGGACACCGCCGAACGCCACGCGGATGTTCCGCAGCTCGACCAGCGGGGTTGTCGACCTCGGCGTCTGCTCATCCATGATGGCTAGCTGGCCCTCCGGCGGTAGATCGAGTCGAGGGTGACGGCGATCACCAGCACGATCCCGACCACGATGTTCTGCAAGGGTGCATCGACGTTCATCAGCACCATGCCGGACTGGAGCGACTGCATCAGCAGTGCACCGAGGACCGCACCCGGGATCGTGCCGATGCCGCCGGCGAACGAGGTCCCACCGATCACCGCGGCGGCGATCACGTACAGCTCGGTGAGGGTGCCGAGGCCGCTGACCGCAGCGTTCAGGCGGGCGATCTGCACCGCGGCCGCCAGGCCGACGAGTGCGCCCATCAGGGCGAAGGTCTTCACGATCGTGCGGCGACTGTTGATCCCTCCCAGCTCGGCGGCTTCCGGGTTCCCGCCGATGGCGTAGACGTACCGGCCGAACCGCCGTCGCGTCGCGATGAAGGTCATGACGAGCGCGACGCCGAGCGCGATCAACACCGGGTAGGCGATCCCGGCCGAGATGTTGAGCCCCGCCTCGGGGTACTCGATGCCGCGCTCCTCGGCGTACACGCGCGCGAGGCCCTCGGGCAGGTAGTAGCGGTTGAGGACGAAGACGGCGGCGAGGACCGCTCCGCACGCCACCACGCCGAGCGTGATCTCGGCCCACATCGGTCGGAGCCGGAAGTCGTACTTCCTGCGCTGACGACGGCTGTCGGCGAGCAGCGCGACGATGCCGAAGCACGTGGCGATGCCGACGAACCAGCTCCACCCGCCGCCGATGGAGCCCCGGGATCCGCCACCGAGGAGCTGGAAGGTCGAGTCCATCGGCGCGACGGTGCGGCCGCTGGAGAGCGCCCAGGCGGTGCCCCGCCACACGAGCAGTCCGCCGAGCGTGACGATGAACGACGGGACACCGACGTAGGCGACGATCGCGCCCTGGAAGCCGCCGATGACCGCGCCCAGGGCGATACCGGCGACCAACGCGATGATCCACGTCAACGGGTGATCGAAGCCGAGGAACCCCGGCAGGATCTCGGCCTGGATCAGGGCCATCGACATGCCGAGCACGCCGACCAGCGATCCGACCGACAGGTCGATGTTGCGCGACACGATGACCAGCACCATGCCGGTCGCCATGATCGCGACCGATGCGGTCTGGACCGACAGGATCCACAGGTTCCGCGGGGTCAGGAACGTCCCACCGGACATGATGTGGAACGCCACCCAGATCAGGGCCAGTGCGACCAGCATCCCGACCAGCCGGGTGTCGATCTCCGCCGCCCGCAGGGCCCCGCCGATGCCGCGGGCCGGCCGGTCCTGCTGGTCACCGGTCGCGGTCACTGGTGTCCGTGTGTCGGTCATGGCCTCCCACCTCGCACCGGGTGAAGGCGCCGGCCCCGTCCGCGGCCGAACCGCGGACGGGGCGCGCCGTCGATCACCTCACGCTACTCCCAGCCTCATCCGCAGACCGAGACCCGGCCCGCCGTCACACCCTGGCAGACCTCCTCCTGGGTGATCCAGCCGGCGTCGACCACGACATCGAGGTTGTCCTCCGTGATCGGCAGCGGCGCGAGCAGGATCGAGACCAGCTGGTTGCCACCGGGCGAGTCGAACACCACCGTGTCCGGGATGTCCTCCAGCGCGCTGCCCTGAGCCAGCAGCACCGCGGCCTCGCCGGCGGCCCGGCCGAGCTCGCGGGCGTCCTTCCACACCGACACGGCCTGGGTGCCGAGCGCGACCCGGTTGAGGGCGGCAGCGTCGCCGTCCTGGCCGGAGACCGGCACCTCGCCCGCGAGCCCCTGGGCCTCGAGCGCCGCGACGACCCCGCCGGCGGTCCCGTCGTTGGATGCCACGACGGCGTCGACGTCGTTGTCGTTCTGGGTCAGGATCTGCTCCATGTTGCGCTGAGCGATGGCCGGGTCCCAGTTGTCGGTGTAGGACTCGCCGACGTTGACGATGTCACCTGCCGCGAGCGCCTCGGCGAGCACCTCCTCCTGGCCGCCGCGGAGGAAGTCGGCGTTGGCGTCCGCCTGGTTGCCCTTGATGAACACGTAGTTGCCCTCGGGCACGAGGTCGTAGATCACCTCGGCCTGCATCCGGCCCACCTCGACGTTGTCGAAGGTGATGTACAACGCGCCCGCGTCCTCGATGAGACGGTCGTAGGCGATCACGGGCACGCCCTGCTCGACGGCGCTCTGCACCGCAGGGAGGATCGCGGTCCCGTCCTGGGCGAGGATGATGATCGCGTCCGCGCCCTGGGAGATCAGGTTCTCGACGTCCGCGAGCTGCTGCTCCGCAGAGGAACCTGCATCGGTCGAGATGTAGGAGGCTCCGGCTTCGTCGAGCACGGCCTGGATCGCCGGTTCGTCCGACTTCGCCCAACGTTCCTCGTTGTAGTTGTTCCACGAGACGCCGATGGTCAGGCCCTCGCCGCTGGCGGCACCGTCGGTACCGTCGTCGCCGTCGTCGCCCGCGTCGTCGGTCGTGTCGGTGCCATCGTTGCCGGCGGCCGGATCCTCCGTCCCGCCGTCCCCGCCGCACCCGGCGAGGGTCAGCCCCAGCAGGGCGAACATGGCTACGTAGCGACGTCTGCGCATGACTCTCTCCTTCGGCGGTCGGGCCCGAGGCACCGCCGCGCGTGACCGCCAGGGCGAACGACCCACCGCTGCGCGCGAACACCTCGCGCGTCGCGGCGTCTCCCGTCGCCACGTTCCCATGGGTGGGAACATCCCAGGCGCCACCAGCATCCCACGATATGTGGGAGCTGGCAATAAATCCGGCTGACCATCCTCCTACCGTCATAGGAGGCAGCCCATCACCGGTCCGAACGGACCACCCCTCGGTCGCCGTCTGGTCCCCGTTCATGGCGAAACGCACATCACCACCCCTCTTGGCGCACTGGTGCGCACAACACTGCTCACCGCTCACCCCGACCAGGTATATGGTGAAGCAGGCAACATTTCACCTCCCAGTGGACGGTCCGACCATCGCTGTCAGCGAGGCGAGCAGACCAACACGGCGGGCAGGGACGGCCGGTGAGCTCCGACGACGTAACCTCGGCACGGTGCTCGAGAAGCTTCACCTGTCCGGTTCGGCGTCGCGCTCCGAACTCACGACCACGACCGGGCTGAACCGGTCGACGATCGCGGCGCTCGTTGGTGAGCTCGGTGAGCTCGGCCTCGTCGAGGAGCGGGGGACGACGCCGGCCGCGGGCCCCGGTCGACCGTCGCCGATGGTCCACACCCGCCCCCAGGGCGCGGTCGCGCTCGCGATCGAGTTCATCGTCGACTCGCTCGGCGTCGCGACCGTGGGGCTCGGGGGCCACGTCTACAACCTCGTACGCATCGCGCGCCCGACGGACCGCTTCTCGCCTGCGGAGACCGCCCAGGACGTCGTCAAGCTGGCCGGGCCGCTGCTCGACGCCCTGCCTCCCGACCACCGGCTCGTCGGGGTCGGTGCCGCCGTTGCGGGGACGACTCGCCGAGCGGACGGCGTCGTGACGTTCGCACCGAACCTCGGGTGGCGGGACGTGCCGCTCGCGGCCCTCCTCGAGGAGGAGCTCTGTCTCCCCGTGCCCGTGTCCGTGGCGAACGAGGCCGACCTCGGCGCGCTCGCCGAGCACCGCCGGGCGCGTCCGGGGACCGACCACCTGCTGTACATCTCCGGTGAGGTCGGGATCGGGTGCGGCGCGATCATCGACGGTCGGCCGCTGCTGGGTGCCGCGGGCTACGCCGGCGAGGCGGGCCACACGCTGATCAAGCCAGACGGGCGGCCGTGCCGCTGCGGGGCACGGGGCTGCTGGGAGACCGAGGCGGGCGAGGCGGCGCTGCTGCGGCTGGCGGGTGTCCCGTCCGGCGCTGGCGGCATCGAGACGGTCGCCGAACGTGCCGCGGCTGGCGACGAGCCGGCGCTGCGCGCACTCGACGAGGTCGGTCGGTGGCTCGGCCTCGGCATCGGCAACCTCGTGAACCTGTTCAACCCCGACGTGGTCGTGCTCGGCGGGGTCTACGAGCGCCTGTTCGCGCGCCTCGAACCGTCGATGACCGAGGCGGTGCGGGCGCGTGCCCTCGCCTCCTCGGGGGAGATGGCGGCGATCGTGCGGAGCGGCCTCGGCTCCGACGCGGCACTGCTCGGCGCGGCGGAACTCGCGCTGTCGGAGGTCCTCGCCGATCCCGCGGCCGCGACCGGGGCACCGTGATGCGTGCCCGGGCGGCAGGCGCCGGGACCGACCGCACGTTCCGAGCGGCGGGTGTGGTCCTCGGCGTCGCGCTCGTCCTCGCCGGCCAGGCCATCCTCCGGCCGTCGACCGAGGGGGCGCCGTGCCGCCCAGAACCGCCCCCGGACGGTTGGAGCGCCGCCCGGCAGTGGAACGAGGCGACGCTCGCTGCGATCCGGCGCGACCTGCCCGCACCGACCGTTCACTCGCGCAACCTGTTCCACGTCTCGGTGGCCATGTGGGACGCGTGGGCAGCCTTCGATGACGCGGCGCGTGGCTACGTCGTGGACGAGACCCACCACGCCGCCGACGTGGCGGCGGCGCGCGACGAGGCGATCGACTACGCGGCGTACCGCGTGCTCGAGCACCGGTACCGCGCTTCGATCGGCGCCTCGGACTCGCTGCCCGAGTTCGCCGCGCTGATGGCGGCGCGGTGCCGGCCGACCACCTTCACCCGCACCGAAGGCGGGTCTCCCGCTGCGCTGGGCAACCGGATCGCCGCTGCCGTGCTCGCCGAGGCACGCGACGACGGCGCGAACGAGACCGGTGGGTACGCCTCGCCGGATGGCTACCGGTCCGTCAACCCACCGCTCGAGGTCGCGGCCTCGGACGTGACCGTGGTCGACCCGAACCGATGGCAGCCGCTGCAGCTCGCCACGATGATCTCCCAGAACGGGATCCCGGTCGAGGGCGGGGTGCAGTCGTTCGTGGGCCCGCACTGGGGCCACGTCGCCGGCTTCGCGCTGCCCGATGCAGGCAGCGATGGGCTGCCGATGGACCCGGGGCCACCCCCGCGCTTCGGCGATCCTGTCACCGACGAGGCCTACCGGGAAGCGGTCGTGGAGGTGATCCGTGCCAGCAGCCGGCTCGGCCCCGACGATGGCGACGTCATCGACATCTCCCCCGGAGCGTTCGGCAACAACCCGCTCGGTAGCAACGACGGTCGAGGGCACGAGCGCAACCCCGTGACGGGAGAGCCGTACGCCCCCAACCCGGTCGATGCAGCCGACTTCTACCGCGTCCTCGCCGAGTACTGGGCGGACGGGCCGCGCTCGGAGACGCCGCCTGGCCACTGGAACGCCCTCGCGAACACGGTGTCCGACGACCTCGACCCCGATCTCCACATCGGAGGCGGCGGACCAGCCGTCGACCGACTCGAGTGGGACGTCAAGCTCTACCTGACGCTCAACGCCGCCACGCACGACGCGGCCGTCGTGGCCTGGGGCGTGAAGGGCCACTACGACCACGTCCGCCCCATCACGATGATCCGTTACCTCGGGTCCCTCGGGCAGTCCAGCGACCCGAACGCCCCCGCCTACCACCCTGACGGCTTGCCGCTCGTGTCGGATCTCATCGAGGTCGTCACCGAGGACACGAGCCGTCCCGGAGCACGTCACGCTGCGCTCGCCGGACACGCGGGGCGGGTCGCTGTGCGGGCGTGGACGGGGTTGCCCGAGGACCCCGCGCACGAGGTGGGCGGGGTCGACTGGATCCTCGCCACCGACTGGATCCCCTACCAGCTGCCGACCTTCGTGACCCCGGCGTTCGCGGGCTACGTGTCCGGCCACAGCACGTTCAGCCACGCTTCCGCACGGGTCCTGACCGAGTTCACCGGTAGTCCGTTCTTCCCCGGCGGGATGGGGACGT
Organism: Nitriliruptor alkaliphilus DSM 45188; assembly: GCF_000969705.1. GTDB lineage: Bacteria > Actinomycetota > Nitriliruptoria > Nitriliruptorales > Nitriliruptoraceae > Nitriliruptor > Nitriliruptor alkaliphilus. Next base: position 5,032,063 of record NZ_KQ033901.1, on the reverse strand, counting down.
GGACGGTCGAGGCGGGCGGGCTCGAGTTCGAGGCCGGCCCGAGCCGTGACGTCGTCCTGCAGTGGGCTACCTACGCGGACGCCGCCGATCAGGCCGGCATCTCGAGGATCTACGGCGGGATCCACGTCCCACCCGACGACGTCGGTGGCCGACGGCTCGGCGCCGCCTGCGGTCAAGCCGCGTGGGCGCTCGCCTCGGCGTACTTCACGGGAGCCGGCCCCGATGCGAGCTGACCCTGGACATCGCAGCGGGCCGAGGCGCGCCCTCCGGCTCGGCGAAGGGGTGCTGGTGGGTGCGGCCGCGACGGTGTTCGTGCTCGCGGCGATGGACGCGCGTGCGGGTTCGGCAGCGATCGAGGCGCTGCCCCCACCCGCGTACGCGGAGGAGACCGCCACCGCCGGCCTCGATCACGTCTACGGAGGTGAGCACTCGTTCGTCGGAGGTGGGGTGGCCGCCTTCGACTGCGACGGCGACGGCCGCCCGGAGCTGTACCTGGCCGGCGGTGCGGCGCCATCCGGGCTGTACCGCAACGACAGCGAGATCGGTGGGGCGCTGCGGTTCACCCACCTCCCGGACCCGGCGACCGACCTCACCGACGTCACCGGCGCCTACCCGCTCGACCTCGACGGGGACGGCCACACCGACCTGGCCGTGCTGCGCGTCGGCGAGAACGTCCTGCTCCGCGGGCTCGGTGACTGCCGGTTCGAACGCGCGAACGAGGCGCTCGGGTTCGACGGCGGGCAGGCCTGGACGACCGCGTTCAGTGCGACCTGGGAGGGCGACGCGCCGCTGCCGACGCTCGCCTTCGGCAACTACCTCGACCCGGACGACCACGAGCGGGCGACCTGCACCGACAACGTCCTGATCCGTCCCTCGGGCGAGGACGCCACCTACGCCGCTCCCGTCGCCCTGGCCCCCGGCTGGTGCTCGCTGTCGCTGTTGTTCAGCGACTGGGACCGCTCCGGCCGGCGGGACCTGCGCGTCTCCAACGACCGCCACTACCACCGCGACGGCCAGGAGCAGCTCTGGCGCGTCGACACACCCGGCAGCGACCCCGAGCCCTACACCCTCGACGACGGCTGGCAGCCGCTGCGGATCTGGGGCATGGGCATCGCCAGCCACGACCTGACAGGCGACGGCCGGCCCGAGGTGTTCCTCACCAGCCAGGGCGACAACAAGCTCCAGACGCTCGCCGACGGTGGCGCCACCCCGCACTTCCGGGACATCGCGATCGAGCGCGGTGTGACCTCCCACCGACCGCACATCGGGGACGACGTGCGCCCCTCGACGTCCTGGCACCCCGAGTTCCAGGACGTCAACAACGACGGGTTCGTCGACCTCTTCGTCACGAAGGGCAACGTGGACCAGATGCCCGACTTCGCCCACGAGGACCCGAGCAGCCTGCTGCTCGGCCAGGAGGACGGGACCTTCGTCGAGGTGGCGGATCCGGCCGGGATCCGCAGCTTCGGACGGGGACGCGGTGCCGCCGTCGTCGACCTGAACCTCGACGGGTGGCTCGACGTCGTCGAGGTCAACCGCGGCGAGGACGTGCGGATCTGGCGCAACGTGGGAACCGCAGGCGACGCGGACGCTGCGGCGATGGGGAACCACGCGAGCGTGCGTCTGCAACAGGACGGCCCCAACCGGGACGCGATCGGCGCCTGGCTCGAGGTCCGGACCGGCGATCGCACGACCTGGCGTGAGCTCACCGTCGGTGGCGGCCACGCCGGCGGGCAGCTCGGCTGGATCCACCTCGGGTTCGGCGCGGCCGACCGGGTGAACCTCCGGGTGCACTGGCCGGACGGCGAGGTCGGGCCGTCGCTCGACGTGCCGGCCGGCAGCCGTGGCACCGTGGAGCGTGGGGCGACAGCGCTGAGGCGGTGGGAGCTCGACCCCTGACGCGATGATGAGGCAAGCACGTACCTCGGGACGGGAACGTCCCCGAACGGACAGGAGGCTCGTCATGGAGGATCTAGAGGGCAAGGTCGTGGCGGTCACCGGCGCGAGCGCTGGGATCGGGGCGGCGACCGCGCGGGCGCTCACCGCCGAGGGCGCCTCGGTCGTGCTCGGTGCGCGCCGGCAGGAGCGGCTCACGGAGCTCGCGGACGAACTCGGCGACGTGGCCACCGTGGAGATGGACGTGCGCGACCCAGCGGCGTCCGCCGCACTGGTCGACACGTCGTTCGAGCGCTTCGGGCGGCTCGATGCGATCGTGGTCAACGCCGGCATCGGCAAGTACGGCGGGATCATGGACCTGGAGGACGACGACCTCCGGGACATGGTCGACACGAACGTGAACGGCACGATCTGGCCGATCCGGGCCGCCGTTCCCCGCTTCCTCGATGCGGGCGCCGGCGACATCGTGATCGTCTCGTCGGTCGCAGGGCTCCGCGGCGCCGGGAACGAGGCCGTCTACGCCGCCACCAAGTTCGCCCAGGTGGGTCTCGCCGGGGCGCTCGACCGTGAACTACGCGAGCACGACATCCGGGTGAGCACGATCTGTCCCGGAGGGACCGCGACCGAGTTCGCCATGGGGGCGGGGCGCACGCCCGACATGCCGGGGCTGGCCGACATGCTCCGCCCCGAGGACGTCGCCACCGCCATCGTGACGGTGCTGCGCCAGCCGAGGACGATGCGCACGCTCGTGTGGTCGATGCGCAGCATCCACGAGGCGGACTGAGCCTCTAGGCGGCCGGCGGCGGGTCCGGTGGTGCGGACACGGCCCGCCAGAGGGTGCGGTTGACCAGGTTCTCCAGCCGCTCCTGACCTCCGGAGACCGGCTGCGGGTCGAGCCCGCCGCTGGCCACCTGCTCCTCGAGATCGGCGAGCGAGTGCTTGCCGTCCAGGATCTGCGCGCCGAGACCCTCGCCCCACCCGGCGTAGCGGGCGTCACGGGCCGCCTCGAGCTCAGCGTCCTCCAGCAGGCTGGCGGCGACGAGCAACGACTGGGCCAGGGTGTCCATCGCGCCGACGTGCCCGTGGAAGAGGTCGGCGCGATCGAGCGACTGTCGGCGCAGCTTGGTGTCGAAGTTGAACCCCCCGGTGGTGAACCCGCCGCCCCGCAGGATCTCGTAGAGGGCGAGGCTCATCTCCTCCACCGAGTTCGGGAACTGATCGGTGTCCCAACCGTTCTGAGGATCGCCGCGGTTCGCATCGATGCTGCCGAAGATCCCGTGATCGACCGCGTAGGCCACCTCGTGGTGGAAGCTGTGCCCGGCCAGGGTGGCGTGGTTGACCTCGATGTTGACCAGCAGTTCGCCGACCAGGTCGTAGCGCTCGAGGAAGCCGTGGACCGTGGCGCAGTCGTAGTCGTACTGGTGCTTGGTCGGCTCCTGAGGCTTCGGTTCGATCAGCAGGGCCCCCTCGAAGCCGATGGCGTGCTTGTACTCGACGACCATCGTCAGGAACCGCGCGAGCTGGTCGGCTTCCTGCCGCATACGCGTGTTGAGCAGGGTCTCGTACCCCTCACGACCGCCCCACAGGACGTAGTTGGCACCGCCGAGGCGATGGGTCGCATCCATCGCGTTCTTGACCTGCGCGGCGGCGTAGGCGAACACCTCGGGATCGGGGTTGGTGGATGCGCCGGCGGCGAACCTGGGGTGGCTGAAGGCGTTGCTGGTCCCCCAGAGCAGCTGCACGCCGGTCCGTTCCATGTGCTGTCCGGCGAGGTCGACCAGCTCCTCGAGGTTGCGCTTCGACTCGGCGAACGTGTCCCCCGTCGGGGCGAGGTCCGCGTCGTGGAAGCAGAAGAACGTGACGCCGAGCTTGGTGAAGAACTCGAAGGCCGCGTCCATCTTCATCCGGGCGGCGTCCATCGGGTCCCGACCCGCCTCCAGCCACGGACGGTCGAAGGTGCCGCCACCGAAGACGTCGCTGCCCGGCCAGTGGAAGGAGTGCCAGTAGCAGACCGCCATCCGCAGATGGTCGGCCATCCGCTGGCCGAGCACCACCCGGTCGGGGTCGTAGACGCGGAACGCGAGGTCCGTGTCGGTGTCCGGACCCTCGAACCGGATCGGCGCCACGTCGGTGAAGAACTCGGCCATCACGCTCGCTCCTCGTGGTCCCCCGGCATCGTCCCACAGCGTAGGCCGGCAGGTGCACCGCGTCGCGCACGGCGGAAGCTGGCTCGACGGCCCGGACCCAGCGCCACGTGGCGTTCGGGGCCTACACCCGCGGACGGTCGACGACCAGCGCCTCGTCGATCAGCTCCAGGAACCGAGCGAGGTCCAGAGGCTTGGTGATGTAGGCGAACGCCCCCAGCTCGGTGAGCTCCCGGACGCGGCTGGGCGTGGCATCAGCGCTCGCCACGATCACCGGGATGTGCCGTGTCCGCGGGTCGGCCAGCAGCCGGTGGAGCACCTCCCGTCCCGTGAGGTCGGGCAGGTGCAGGTCGAGCACGATGACGTCGGGGCGGTGCTCCTGCGCGAGCTCGAGGGCCAGCCCGCCCTGCATCGCGGGGATGACCACCGTCCCTGGCCGTCGACGCAGCAGCCCTTCGACGACCCGGAGGCTGGCCAGGTTGTCCTCCACCAGCAGGAGCGTGCGATCGCCGACGGCTGCGTCCCGGGCGACCACGGGTGACGCGGCCTCGTGGTGCTCGGCGGGCGGACCGGTCAGCGGCAGGTCGACCCAGAACCGGGACCCGGCGCCGAGCGTGCTGTCGAGGTCGATACGACCGCCGAGCCGTTCGACGAGCTGCTTGGTGAGCGCGAGCCCGAGTCCGGTCCCCTCGACCGCGGAGCTCTCGGCCCCGAGCCGCTCGAACGGTTCGAACAGCTGCGGGAGCCGGGCGGGATCGATGCCCGGACCGCTGTCCTCGACCGAGATCCGCAGCACCCCTTCGTGGAGCTCGCAGACCACCTCGACCCACCCACCGTCGTGGTTGTACTTGACGGCGTTGGACAGCAGGTTCAACAACACCTGGCGACCGCGCTGCCGGTCGGTCATCACGAAGTCGTCGCAGTCGACGCCGTCGGCACGGACGTCGATCGCACGGCTGCGGGCCAGCGGCCGGATCAGGGCCAGCGAGTCCTCGATCAGCTCGGCGGCGTGCACCGGCTCGAGGGAGATGGCCATCATCCCGGCCTCGATCCGCGACAGGTCGAGCACGTCGTCGATCAACGCGAGCAGGTGTCGGCCGGCCTTCAGGATGTGCCCGACGCCCTCCTCGTCGTCGGCCGTCAGGGTGCTGGTCTCCAGCAGCTGCCCGAACCCGAGGATGGCGTTCAGGGGCGTACGCAGCTCGTGGCTCATGCGCGAGAGGAACTCGCTCTTGGCGGTGTTGGCCCGGTTCGCCTCCTCGCGCGCCCCTTCCGCCTCCTCCTGCGCCGCGCGGAGCGCCTCCAGCCGCGCGCGTTCCTCGGCGAGCAGATCGGCCCGCTCGAGCGCGAGCTCGGCCACGGCAGCCATGGAGCGGATCAGGTCGTCGTCCTCACGACCGAAGAACGGGCTGTAGGGGCCCGTCCACACCGCGACCCGCCCACGACCCGGCCCGAGCGGGACCGCGATCCATCGGTGCTCGACGTCACGGTCGGTCACGCGCAGGTGTGTGCCGACGGCCGGGGCATCACCGACCGACGCCACGACCTGCTCGTCCGCGTCGGTCAGGACCGCGCCACCACCGTTGACCATCCGGATCGTCGGCGGCAGCAGCTCCGCGGCGATCTCCTCGGTCGTCCGGGCCCGCAGGACGGCCACGGTGGCCGCCATCAGCTGTTCCTCCTCGTCCCGCCGCCAGGCACGCCGCACCATCCGCGGGGGGGCGAAGCCCAGGCCGAACGCGGCGGCGCTCGCCAGCGCGCACGCGTCGACCACGAGCGCGGCCAGCGGGGAGGTGTCGGCCAGCTGCCCCGCGAGCAGGAGGGCGACGGCCAGGACCGCCGCACCCATGCTCATCAGGCGCATGCTCCACCGGGCGACGGCCGGTTGGTCACGCCCCGCCGACCACAGGCGCACGACCGTGACCAGGGAGAGCACGACCCAGTAGCTCAGCACCGCGACGAGGTAGGTGCCGCCGACGGCCTGTTCACCCGACAGATCGGGACCGACCGCGACGGTGGCCGCCAGGACCCCGAACGTCACGAGGGCAGCAGCGCCCTCCAACCAGACCGGCAAGGCGACGAAGGAGGCCGTGAAACGCAGCAGCAGGTACGGGAAGGACAGCAGCAGGAGCACGGCAGCCAGCTCCACCCACCCCGGCAGCACGATCCCCGTCAGGTCCGG
>NZ_KQ033901.1:2322487-2360500 GCF_000969705.1 Nitriliruptor alkaliphilus DSM 45188 | reverse complement strand
CACGCGCCCCGACCGGGGGGCAACGAGCGCAGCGAGACGGGGGACCCGGTCAGGAGGTTCGCCTACGACCACGACCGCATCGTCCCCGATGCCCTCGAACGAGCGCGGTCGAAGCTGGAGTACACGGCGCTCGCGACCGCGTTCGTCGCCGAGCCGTTCACCCTCGGTGAGCTGCGTGGCGTCTACGAGGCCGTGTGGGGGGTGTCGCTCGATCCGGCCAACTTCCGCCGGAAGGTGGTCTCCACACGGGATTTCATCGTGCCCGTCGAGGGGCTGGCCAAGCCCGGACCGGGCGGTGGACGTCCCGCGCAGCGCTACCGACGCGGGTCGGCCGAACGCCTCCACCCGGCCATGTTGCGCCCCTGACGTCGGCGAGGGTGGTCCGGGCGGCGCTCAGGGCAACTCGGCCAGCACGTCGTGCGCCGCGTCCACGGCGGCCTCCCGGATCACGTAGCGGGAGATGCCCCAACGGTCACGGTGCTCGAGCAGCTCCGCGGCGATGTCGCTGGCGGTCCCGACCCACGCGAACGGTGCGGACAGCACGTGGTCGGGCGAGAGGCCCTCGACGCGCGCGGCCAGGGCCGCGGCGGCCTCCCGTGGCGCGTCGGTCACCTCGACGTGCTGGACGAGTGCCTCGAGCGCCGGTGTGCGGCCAGCTTCCGCAGCTGCTGCCCGGACGTGCTCGAGCGAGCGAGCGATGCGATCCTCGCTCCACTGCACCTCGTGGCGGTGACCGTCATCGAGGGTCCGGCCGAGCCCCGAGAGCGCGACGATGTCGGCCTGCTCAGCGGCGTAGCGCAGCAACCGGTGCCCGTTGCCGCCGACCAGCAGGGGGACCGGACGCTGGATCGCCTGCGGCTCCTCGAGCCGTGCGTCGACGAGCGTCAGGTGCTCGCCGGCGAACGTGACCTGTTCCCCCGCGAGCAGCCGCCGGGTCGTATCGGTCAGCTCCACCATCCGTGCGACCCGGCTGGCGCCGTCCGGGTGCGGCAGACCACGCATCGTCCACTCGGCGGGGGTGTGCCCGGCACCCACCCCGAGGATCGCACGCCCACCCGAGACCACGTCCAGCGTGGCCACGTTCGACGCGAGCGCGACCGGCTCCCACGCGCCGGCGTTGACGACGTAGGTCCCGAGGCTGATGCGTTCGGTGACCGCTGCAGCCGCCGCCAACGCCACGAACGGGGCCGGACCGCTGCCGGGGTGGTCCGCGACGAGCAGCCCTCGGAAGCCGAGCGACTCGGTCCGGCGCGCGAGGCGGACCCACTCGGCGGCACCGTCCGGTGCCGCCTGCACGCTGACCGTGAGTTCATCCACCATGCGCCGACCGTAGACGGACACATCGAGGCGGGTGGCGCCAACCTCGGTCAGGCGGCGGCGCGAGCGGCGACGGTCTGCTCGACGTGCGCGCGCAGCGCCGGCGACCCGGCGAGCGCGCGCTCGAAGCTGCGGACGTCGAAGACGGCGAGCTCGGTCTCCACGGTGGTGACGGCGTCGGCGTTGCGGTGCGCGCGGGCGACCAGCGCCTGCTCGCCGACGAGGTCGCCGCCACCGACCGTGGCGACGATGCGGCCGTCGCGGCGGATCTCGACCGCACCGCGGACGATCAGGAACGCCTCGCGGCCGAGCTGACCGTCGCGGACGAGCACGGTGCCAGCCGGCACGGTGACCCGATCGGCGGACGCGGCCAGGGTGTCGATCTCGGCACGGGTGAGGCCGTAGAGCCGGCTGTGCTGCTCGAGCCAGGCGGCCTTGAGGTCGGAGCGGGTGCGACGGAACACGGTGGTCTCCGGGTGGGGGGAGGATGGCGAGGAGGACGAGTGCTTGCCATAGTACGCACTCGCGTGCTGTCGCGACCGACGGGGTCGCACCAACGACGGTGGCCGTCGCCGGAGGTCAGCCGGCGGCGAGCAGGTCGGTCTCGGGCCACGGGCCCGTGACGGGGCGCGCGACGGGCGGCGGGATCCGCGAGGGGCCGCCGGATGCCACGTGCGTGGCCGCGTCGGCCTGGTCCCACCGCGGCCAGGTGCGCCAGCCGCCGTCCGGAGCGACCTGGACCCGGGTCCGCGGGCCGGGCAGGTAGGCGAGGGCATCCGGGAGACGCCAGCGGTCCTCGACCACGACCTCACCGACGTGCCCCAGCCGGTACGCGCCGGGAGGAGCGTGCCGGAGGTCGTCGCGCCAGGTGGCGTCGACGGCGTCGCTGGTCAGCCGCCCCTCGCTGCGGTCGAGGGTGGGCACGTCGTCCTCGTGCACACCGAGGAGCCACGTCGACAACCGGGCGCCCGCCTGCGGGACGAGCGTGAGGGGGACCGACCCGTACCCGGTGCGTCGGGCCTCGTACGCGGCGACCCACCCGTGGAGCTCGGCCGGCAGCAACAGCGCGCCACGCTCGTCGAGGCGCTTGTCCAGCAGCCGTCCCGGCGAGGCGTTCGAGCCGTACGCCACGACCCAGCGGACCGCGTCCGGATCGAGGACCTCGGCATCGACGGGCGCGTCCGGCCGCGGCCCGTCCTCCCCGCCCGACGCCAGCTCCAGCGGGTGCGCGCGGCCTCGGTGCACGAGCGTCGGCCCCTCGGGACGTGGTCCCGGGTAGCCCGCCGGCTCGAAGGGGGCGATCACGCGGTCGGCAGTTGGCCGGTGGCCAGGAACCGTTCGAAGGCGGCCTCGTCGGCCATCGGGATCCCGAGCTGCTGGGCCTTGTCGGCCTTGCTGCCCGCGTCCGCGCCGACCACCACGACCGACGTGCGGCCCGACACGCTGCCCGAGACCTTCGCACCCCGCGCCTCGAGGGCCGCCTTGGCCTCGTCGCGGGTGTAGCCCTCGAGCGTCCCGGTCACCACGACGGTCAGGCCGGCGAGCAGGTCGGCATCCTCGCCGGTCGCCTCGGCGGGTTCGGCCTCGGCGGTGACCCCGAGTTCCACGAGCTCGTCGATCAGCTGCGCGTTGCGTGGGGTGGCGAACCACGCGTGGACGGCACGGGCGATGATCGGACCGATGCCGTCGATGGCCTCGAGCTGTTCGGGGGTGGCCGACCGGATGGCGTCGAGCGACGGCAGGGCCCGCACCAAGGTCTTGGCGTAGGTCGGGCCGAGGTGGTGGATGTTGAGCGCGACCAGGACCCGGTCGAGCGGCTGCTGGCGGCCCGCCTCGATGCCGGCCAGCAGGTTGTCGACCTTCTTCTCGCCGAACCGCTCGAGCGCGAGCAGGTCATCCCGCCGGTCCCGCAACCGGAAGACGTCGGCGAGGTCGGTCACGAGGCCCTCGGCGAGGAGCAGGTCGACGTTCTTCTCGCCGAGACCCTCGATGTCCAGGGCGCCACGGCCCGCGAGGTGGGTGAGCGATTCGCGCAGGCGGTTGGGGCAGTCCACGTTCTCGCAGCGGTGGTGGGCCTCGCCCTCGGGCCGGACCAGCGGCTGCGCGCAGAACGGGCAGTCCGCCGGCATCGACCACGGCTGGGCGTCCGGCGGTCGCTTCGACAGGACCGGCCCCACCACCTCGGGGATGACGTCGCCGGCACGCCGCACCATCACCCGGTCACCGACCCGTACGTCCTTGGCGTGGACCTGGATCTCGTTGTGGAGCGTCGCGAACGTGATGGTGGTCCCCGCCACGACGACCGGCTCGAGGACCGCGTACGGCGTCGCCTTGCCGGTGCGCCCCACGTTGACCTCGATGCCGCGCAGGGTGGTCTCCTGCTCGACGGGCGGCATCTTGTAGGCGATGGCCCACCGCGGCGCCCGGGAGGTGAAGCCGAGCTGCTCGCGCTGGTCGAGCCGGTCGACCTTCACCACGACCCCGTCGATCTCGTAGGGCACCTCGTGGCGCTCGCTGGTCCAGCGTTCCACGAACGCCCACGCGTCCTCGACGTCGTCGAAGACGGCCGTCTCGAGCGGGGTCGGCAGGCCGGCGTCGCGGACCCAGGCCAGGGCCTCGCTGTGCGTGGTGAAGGTGTGGCCCTCGACCACCCCGAACCCGTGGCACCACACCGACAGCGGCCGCTGCCGGGTGACCTCCGGGTCCTTCTGGCGCAACGCCCCGGACGCCCCGTTGCGCGGGTTCATGAACGCTTCCTCGCCACGCTCGATGCGGGCGGCGTTCATGGCCTCGAAGGCGTCGAGGGGGTAGTAGACCTCGCCGCGGACCTCGAGCAGCGACGGTGGATCGTCGGTGTGCAGCCGGTAGGGCACGTCGTCGATGGTCGCGATCTGGGCGGTCACGTCCTCGCCGATGACCCCGGTCCCGCGGGTCGCGGCCCGCTCGAGCAGCCCGTCGCGGTACACCAGATCGATGGCGACCCCATCGATCTTCAGCTCACAGACGAAACGGACGGGATGCTCGGCGTCCGCGCCGAGGCGCTTGTTCACACGCTCCGACCACGCGACCAACTCCTCGCGCGAGAAGGCGTTGTCGAGGGACAACATCGGTTGCGGGTGCCGGGCCGGCGGGAAGGCGGTGTCGACCGGGGCGCCGACCTGCTGGGTCGGCGACGCGGCGGTGGCCAGCGCCGGGTGCGCCTCCTCCAGCGCGAGCAGCTCCTGGAACAGCGCGTCGAACTCGGCATCGGTGAACGGCGGGTCCGACAGCACGTAGTAGCGGTACCGGGCATCGCGCACCGTGCGCGACAGCTCGTCGTGGCGAGCCCGGGCCGCGTCGAACGCCTCCGGCACCGACACATCCACCCCATCCGCTGCGGCCGGCCACGCCGGCCCTGGTGCCGTACGCCTCGGTGGCGCACGCGGGCGCGAGGCTAGCCACTGGGCCCGGTCACGAGCGCGAGGCCGATAGCACACCGATCCGTCGGTTCCTGGCCGGTCGGTGGTGGCCTGTGGAGCGTTGTCGGGGGGCTGTGGAACGGTGTCAGCACACCCGGTTGACGTCGAGGAACGTACGTTCGATAGTGGCTTCCGCGTCCCGTGAGCCCTCGCAGCACGCCCGACCGATCGATGGAGACCTGGTGTCCGCCCCGACCGCCACCCCGCACCCGGTGTCACGCCGGGTGGCGCACGGCTACCGGCGTGGGGGCGCGACGCGGTGGCTGGCGGCCGAACCCGCCGCGGGCTACCGCACGGCGTCGTCCGTTGAGGGGACGGGCACGGCGGTGGGTGGGCACCTGACGACGGTCCGGGCAGGGGTCGAAGGTCTGGCCGGCTTGGACGTGGATGCGTGTTCCTCTGAGGAGTTGGGTGAGGTCGCCGCCGCGGTGCAGCAGCAGATCGATGCTCTGACGGTGGTGCGTGATCGGATCGCGGGGACGTTGCGGCGTCGCGCGGTACTGGAGGCAGGTCCGGGCAAGGAACGTCAGGCGGTCCGACAGGCCACCCGGCAGCTGGGTGACCGGCTCGGGCTGTCACCCTCGGAGGCCAAGCAGGCCTCGGAGCGCGGCAAGGTGCTCCAGGACCGCCCGCACCTGGCGCTGGCCACCACCGGCGCCCCCACCGGCAGCGGCCCGGACGCCAACGCGATCGGCGCTGGTGAGGGGGCAGGGGGTCGGGGGTTGCGGCCCGAGCAGATCGCGGTGATCGGACGGATCCTGGCCGAGGTCCCGCTCGAACATGCCGGACGGGTCGAGGCCGAACTGCTCGCTGCCGCCGAGCATCAGCACGCGCCCGAGTTGGGACGCACGGCACGGCGGCTGCTTGCCCGCCTCGATGCCGATGCGGCCAACGCTGCCGAGGAACGCCGCCACCGCCGTCGCAGGTGTTCGATCGTGCAGACCGCCGATGGGATGACCCGCATCTCGGGTGAGTTCGCCGGTCTGGATGCCGAGGTGGTCAACGCCGCCCCCGCAGCGTTCACCACCCCCGACCTGCCCGGCGAGATGGCCCGCACCCCCGAACAACGCACCGCCGACGGACTGGTCGCCGCGCTGCGTGCCGCGTTAGACAGCGGTTCAGCGCCGGCCGACCGTGGGGTCAAGCCCCACGTGGTCGTCCTCGTGCCGCTGGGCGAGGCATCCGGCCCCGACCGCGACACCATCAGCGACGACCCCTCGCCCGGCCACGGCGACACCAGGCCCGGCGACACCGACACAGACACCGCCGACGGCCCCGGCACCGAGACCTCGCCCGGCCACGAGCCCACCGGCCCCGGTACCGACGCCTCGCCCGGCCACGACACCACCGGCCCCGGTACCGAGACCTCGCCCGGCCACGAGACCACCGGCGTCGACACCGCCGACGGCCCCGGTCAGGACGCCGAGGTAGGTGTGGCCGACGGCCAGGCCGACCTCCCGGCCGATGACCACCTGGGACCGGTGGCCGAGCTTGGCTGGACCGGCCCCATCCCCACCCGCCAGATCCGCCGGCTGCTGGCCGACGCCCACATCCGTCTGCTCGGCATCGACCTCCAGGGCGTACCCATCGCGATGTCCCAGACGGTCACCCAGCCCACCGCCGCGCTCTACCTCGCCCTCGTGGCCCGCGACGGCGGCTGCCGCTACCCCGGCTGCGACGCCCCACCGGCCTGGTGCGACATCGCCCACGCCACCGCCCGCCGCCACCGCGGCCCGCTGACCATCCACAACGCCCTCCTGCTGTGCCGCCACCACCACCGCAAGCTCGACCTCGGCCGCTGGACCATCACCATCGATGGCACCGACGCCACCTTCACCCGACCCGGCGGCCGCAGCATCCGCGCCGGACCCGCCCGCGGCTGCCCCCCCGACACCAGCTGAGGAACGAGCCGGTCGCGGCTCGCTGCCTCCGACCGTCGTCGCCGGAGGCAGCGAGCTTGCGGTCACGCGACGGCGGTCGCCTCGAACTCGACCATCAGGTCGGGGAGCGCGAGCCGTGTCACCCCGAGCAGCGTGGTGGTCGGCGCCACGCCCGCGGCACCCAGCCTCGATGCCAGCACGCCGTAGTGCTGGAAGAGCAGGTCGACGTCGGTGGTGTAGACGCCCAGCCGCACGAGGTCGGTGAGGGTCATGCCGGCCTCGCCGAGGACGGCCTCCAGGTTGTCGAGGCTGAGCGCCACCTGCGCTGCCATGTCACCGGCGTGCTGCGGCTCGCCGTCACCGCTCGTCGCGGTCTGCCCGGAGCAGTACAGGGTGCGGCTGTGCCCGGAGACGGTCTCGCCCTGGTTGTAGCCCAGCTTCGCGGACCAGGGCCATGGGTTGACCGCGGTTCGTTCCATCGTCACTTCGACTCCATCGGTTCGTCGACGGCACGTGCGTCCGTCGGCTCGATGGGCGCCATCATCGGCACCCGTCGACAACCTCCTGGAGCATCACGACACCCTCTGTCACGTATCGCGGTAGCGTCCCGCGGATGCGCGCTGACCGCCTGGTGTCCCTGGTGTTGCTGCTGCGTCAGCGGGGTCGGCTGACGGCGGCCACGCTCGCTCGCGAACTCGAGGTGTCCACCCGCACCGTCCTGCGCGACATCGAGGCGCTGTCCGCGGCCGGCGTCCCGGTCTACGCCGAACGCGGCCGGTACGGCGGCTTCGCGCTGCTCCCCGGCTTCCGGACCGAACTCACCGGTCTGAACCACGACGAGGCCCTCGCCCTCCTGGTCGCCGGATCGCGACGTGGCGCGCAGATGTTCGGCCTCGACTCGGCGCTCGCGTCGGCCATGCTCAAGGTGGTCGACGCGCTGCCGGAGAGCCTGCGTGACACCGCGGCCGGCGTGGCCGAGCGGTTGCTCATCGACCCGGAGACCGACCTCCTCTCGCGCCGGCTGGTCGAGGAGGAGGTGCCCGAGACCGTCGTCGCCGAGGTCCGACGCGCGGTGCTCGCCGGCCAGCGGCTGCGCATCCGCTACACGGCTGCGGGCCAGAGCCCGAGGTGGCGCACGGTGGACCCGATCGGCCTGGTCACCGTGCGCGACCGGGGCTACCTGCTGGCCACCCGATCGGGGGAGGATCGCACCTACCGGCTCGCCCGCATCCTGGACGCCGAGACGCTCACCGAACCCGCACGACGATCCGGTCAGGTCGACCTCGACCGAGCCTGGCGCGATCGCAGCACCCGGTTCCGGACCGGGGGCGACCAGGTCACCGTGGTGGCGCGGGTGCACCCGGGGCGGCGGGAGGAACTGGTGGGCACGGCCCTGGCCGTCCTCGCCGAGGACACCGACGTCGACGGCTGGCTCCGGCTGGAGGTGACCTTCCAGGACCGCAGGCACGCCGAGTGGGCGCTGTGGCAGTTGGCCACGGGTGCCGAAGCGCTGGCCCCGCCCTGGTTGCGCGCCTCCCTCCGCGACCGCGCCGCCTCGATCGCCACCCGCTACGAACGCGACGGCTCGACACCGCCCGGGGCGACCCAGCCCTCCGGCGGCGAGCCCTAGTCTCGGCGGGTCCGGCGGCCAGCCGGGTGACGATGGGAACGGGTGTGGCGGAGCGGCCGGCAGGCAGCGTCCGGGCGATGGCCGCGGTCTCGGCGGCGCTGACCACCGCCGTGCTGCCGGTCTTCCTGGTCGGTGCGTCGAGCGACGCGATCCGTGCCGACCTCGGCGTCAGCGAGACCGCCATCGGCGCGGCCGTGACCGTGCTGTTCGTGGCGGTCGGCGTGACCGCCGCCCCCGTCGGACGTCTGACCGAGCGGGTCGGGGCCACCCGGGCGTTGCGCGGTGGCCTGCTGCTCAGCGGCCTCGCCACCGCGGCCATCGGCCTGCTGGCCCGGACGTGGTGGCAGCTCGCCCTCCCCCTGGTGGTGGTGGGCGTCGCCATCGCCATGGTGGACACCGGTGGCGCCCGCGCGTTCGCGGACCGGGTGACCGCGGGCCGTCAGGGCGTGGCCTTCGGGATCAAGGAGGCCAGCGTCCCGAGCGCCTCGCTCCTGGCGGGCCTGGCGCTGCCGACGCTCGCGGTCTGGTTCGGATGGCGGGCCTCGTTCCTCGCCGCCCCGGCCCTCGCCGCGCTCGTCGCGCTGCTGGTCCCACGGCGCGTGGCTCGAACCTCCGGCGAGGCCGACGCTGCAGCGGTCAGCGAGCCCACCGCGCCGGCTCCACCGCAGGTGTCGCGCTCCCTCGTGCGCTTCGCCGTCGGGGTCGGGCTCGGCGCGGGCGCCGCGACGGCATCCGCGACCTTCCTGGTCCCGGCCTCGACCGACCGGGGCCTGTCGACCACGGCGGCCGGCGTCCTGCTCGTCGTGGCCAGCCTGGCCAGCATCGCCGGGCGGATCGGCCTCGGGCGGTGGGCGGACCGCCCCCGTGCGGTGCCGATCCGTGCCGTGGCCATCCTGACGGTGGTCGGTGGTCTGGCGGCCGTCGTCCTGATCGCACCGGTCGCGGCGCCGGTCGCGGCCATCGCCGCGATCGTGCTGCTCGGCGCCGGGTGGGGGTGGACGGGCCTGGCGTTCCTCGCCGCGGTCCGTGCCCGTCCCGACGCCCCCGCCGTTGCCGCCGGCACCGTGCTGACCGGACTCGGCATCGGTGGAGCCGCAGGACCGCTGACGTTCGGTGCGCTGGCGAGCAACCTGTCGTACACGGCGGCCTGGACGGCGACCGCCGCCGCGCTGCTGACGGCCAGCGCTCTGGCGGCCAGCGCCCTGCCGATCGCCAGCGGTCACCCCGAGGCGGCCTCGCCACCGTCGTAGGCGAGGAAGCTCGCAGCCAGGTCGGGTCGGCGCAGCAGCCACCCGACCCCGAGCGGCAGCACCTGCCCGGCGGCGAGCGTCAGTCCGAGCACGACCAGCAGGGCTCGCGCCAGCGCCAACTGCCGGCCGATGCCGTCGCGCTCGCCGGTCACCAGGTCGCGCGCGCTCGCGGCGGCTGCCGCGTACTCGTCGACCAGTTCCGCCGATGTCCGCAGGGTCGCGTGCAGCGCGTCGAGGTCGTCGGCGATGACGTTCGCGCCGACGCGGACGCTGCGCAGATCGCGGCTGCCGGTGCGGATGAGCGCCGCCTGCTCCCGCAAGGCATCGGGCAACCCCTCGAACTCCCGCTGGATGGCACGCAGGGAGTCGTCGAACGGCTCGGCGGGGTCGTACTCCGGACCGAACGGCACGACGCTCAGGGCCGTCAACGTGCGGTCGATCACCGCGGCGACCTGGATCAGTGCGGGGAGGGCGTCGTCGACCGCGTCGAGGCTGCCGGCGATCTGCTGCTCGCTGAGGTCGGCGGTCGCGCGCAGCACCGCCTCGGTGTCCTGGACCGCCTCCGCGAGGTCCCGGGTCGTGGTGGCGGTCCCGTCGAGGATGACCGTGATGCGCCTGAGGGTGTCGCCCGCCACCTCGACGGTGGACCCGAGGGCGTCGACCGTCTGCGCCGCCACCCCGACGCTGTCCTCGAGCGCCCGGTCGAGGTGACCGAGGAAGCGGAGGCCCACCACGACCGTCAGGAGGCTCACGACGACGCCGACGACGCCGATGCCGATCAGGACACGGCCGGCGACCTCACGGGTGACGCGCAGCCGGCGGATGGTGCTCACCGGACGGTCGTGAGGGGCAGGCCGGCGGGCCGCTGCGCACGGGTGACGCGGCCGCCCCCGAGGCACCGGCGGTCGTCCCCGTCGTAGAGCACGGCGGCCTGGCCGAGCGCGACGCCGTGCAGGGGCGTGTCGAGCTCGACGCGCCATCCAGGGCCGTCCGTCGCGCGCAGCGACGCCGCGACCGCCGGGGCGTGCGCCCGGATCTGAACGCCAACGCGCGCTCCCGGCGCCGGGGGGGCGGCGACGGCCCAGGTCGGTGCGGCCACCTCGAGCCAGGTGCAGGCGAGCGCGTCGCGTGGGCCGACCACGACCGTGCGGGACGGCGCGTCGACGTCGACCACGAAGCGGCGCTGGTGGCTGCCGACGGCGGTGCCGAGCCCGCGGCGCTGACCGATGGTGTAGCGCCACACCCCGTCGTGCTCACCGAGCTCGGCGCCGTCGACGTCGACGATGGGGCCGGGCGCCTCGGGCAGCCGGTCGGCGAGGTACCCCGCGGTGTCACCGTCCGGGATGAAGCACACGTCGTAGCTGTCGGGCTTGTCGGCGACACGGAACCCGGCGGCGCTGGCACGGTCACGCACCTCGGCCTTGGTCAGCTCACCGACGGGCAGGAGGGTCCGGTCGAGCTGCTCGGGCGTCGCCACGTACAGCACGTAGGACTGGTCCTTGCGGACGTCGGCGGCGCGGTGCAGCTCGGTCCCGGGGCCCGGGTCGGTCACGGGCAGACCACCACGTCGCAGCCGGGCGTGGTGGCCCGTCGCCAGCGCGTCGAAGCCGAGACGGGTCGCCCGGTCGAGCAACGCGGCGTATTTGACGCGCTCGTTGCAGGTCACGCACGGGTTCGGGGTGATCCCCGCGGCGTAGCTGGCCGCGAACGGGTCCTGGACCTCGCGCCGGAACTCCTCGGCCATGTCCCACACGTAGAACGGCACCCCGAGCACCTGGGCGGCGCGACGTGCGTCCTGCGCGTCGTCGAGCGTGCAGCAACCGTGGCCGGGGACCTGCTGTTCGGTCGGGACCACGGCGAGCTTGAGGTGCACGCCGGTCACCTCGTGGCCGGCCTCGACGAGCAGCGCGGCCGCGACCGCGCTGTCGACCCCGCCGGACATGGCGACCAGGACCTGTCCCACCGCCAGCCCCCTCAGCCCACCGCGGCGGCGCGAGCGCGCAGCCGCGGCACCACGTCGGTGAGCACGTCGAGGGCGCGGTCCACGTCGGCGTCGGTGGACGGCCACCCGAGCGACAGGCGCAGCGGTGTGCCGTCGACGCCACAGGCAGCCAGGACCGGCGACTGCGTCGCAGCGCCCGATCCGCAGGCCGAGCCGGCCGACGCGCTGACCCCGGCGCGGTCCAACGCCAGGCCCAACGCAGCACCGTCGATCCCGTCGAACGACACGTGGAGGTGCGAGGCGAGCCGCTGGTCCGCATCGCTTGGACCGTTGCGCCGCACCCCGTCGAGGGCGAGCAACCCACCGGCGAGGCGATCGGTCAGCCGGCGCAGCCGCAGGCGCAGGTCGGCACGATCGGCCACCGCCGCCTCCAGCCCCGCCGCGCAGGCCGCGATCAGCCCCGTCGCGAACGTCCCGGACCGCACCCCCCGGTCCTGCCCGCCGCCGTGGGTGAGCGGCTCGACCGGCACCCCGCGACGCAGGACCGCCACCCCGACCCCCTGGGGGCCACCGAACTTGTGCGCCGACAGGGCCAGCGCGTCCACCGTGGTCGCGGTGACGTCGAGGTCGAGCGTGGCCACCGCCTGCACCGCGTCGGTGTGCATCGGGATCTCGCGCTCCTGCAACGCGGCGGCCAGTGCCGCGACGTCGTTGACGGCCCCGAGCTCGTTGTTGGCGGTCATCACGCTGACCAGGGCGGTGTCGTCCCGGACGGCCGCCAGCACCTGGTCGACGTCGACGGTGCCGTCGTGGCGCGGTGCCACCACCTCCAGCGTCGCGTCACCGCGCTCCGCCAGCCACCGCGCCGGAGCCAGGACCGCAGGGTGCTCGACCGCGGTCGTGACCACGTGCGGGGTCCGACCGGTCCGGCGCGCCGCCGCCCACACGATGCCCTTGACCGCGAGGTTGTCGGCCTCGGTCCCACCGGAGGTGAACACCACCTCGTGGGGGCTGCAGTGGAGCGCCGCGGCGATGCGGTCCCGCGCGTCCTCGACGACGGTGCGGGCGTCCTGGCCGGCCGCGTGGGTCGCGGAGGCGTTGGCCGCCTCGAGGCAGCGCGACAGCGCCGCGCGCGCCTCGGGGCGCGGCGGCGTGCTGGCAGCGTGGTCGAGATCGGTGCGCACGTCACGACGGTAGCGTCGGCCCCCACCGCTGCCCGCGCGAGGCCCCGACGTGACCGCTCCCCACCTCCCACCGGACGTCCCCACCGGGGCGCGCCCCGAACGCGTCGTGCCGCTGCTGCACGACCTCGGCGAGGTGGCAGGCCACCGGCTGACCCTGCTCAGCCTCGAGGTGTGGCCGGGGTTCGCCGACCTGCGGTTCGCCCGCGTGTCCGCCGGCGCGGACCGTCCGCTCCCGCGCCGTGTCCCGCCGCCAGGAGCGTGGCGCATCGCCGTCGACGGGGAACCGGCCGAGGTCTGGGACGCCGTCGGTCGGGGCGACCGCGACTTCTCCAACGGCGAGGTGCGACTGCGACCTGCCCCGCAGCCCGGCGCCGAGGTGCACGTCTCGGTCGACCTGCTCCCCGGTGGCGAGCCGCTGACCGGGACGGTGACGGCGTGACGGCGCCCACCGACCTCACGTCCGCCGGCGCGACGCCACCACCCCGCGCGGTGACGCGGTTCCTCGAACGGGCCCGGACGCTCGGCCTCGACCCCGAGGTGCGGACCTTTCCGGCGGGGACCCGGACCGCGGCCGATGCCGCCGCGGCGATCGGCTGTGACGTCGCGGCCATCGTGAAGTCGCTGGTGTTCATCGCGGACGGCCGCGCGGTGCTGGCCCTGACCTCCGGCGCCAACCGGGCGGACGAAGCGGCGCTCGCGGCCGCCATCGGCGCATCCTCCCTGCGCAAGGCCGATGCGGACGAGGTCCGCACCGCGACGGGGTACGCCATCGGTGGCACCCCACCGTTCGGACACGACACCCCGCTGCCGGTCGCCTGCGACCGGGACCTCACCGCGCTCGACGAGGTGTGGGCCGCCGCCGGGACCCCCTCGACCGTCTTCCCGCTCACCCCGGCGCAGCTCCTGACTGCGACCGGTGCTCGCGTCGCGGTCTTCGGGACGTGACCAGCGACACGGGGTCGGCACGCGACGTCGACCGCCGGTGGGCGGTCGGCCTGGCGACGCTCGCCCTCGTGCTGACGGCCGCGAACCTCCGTCCGGCCGTGACCAGCCTCGGCGCGATCCTGCCCGAGGTGCGTGCCGGCACCGGTACCTCCGGCGTCGTCGCCGGGATCCTCACGAGCCTGCCACCCGTCTGCTTCGGGGTGGCGGCGCTGCTCGGGGCCCGGGTCGGTCGCCGGTTCGGGACCGCTCAGACGCTGCTGGGCGCCATGCTGGTGACCGGGGCGATGCTGGCCCTGCGCGCCACCAGCGGTTCGGGCGCCGCCATCGTCGGGTGGTCGATCGGCGCACTGGTGGCGATGGGCATCGGCAACGCGCTGCTGCCCGTGGTGGTCAAGCGCTGGTTCCCCGGTCGGGTCGGTGATGCGACCGGCTGGTACGCGGTGGCGCTGGCCGCCGGCACCGCCGCCGCGGCCGGGCTGACGGTGCCGATCGCCGACGCCACGACCGGCTGGCGGATCGGCCTCGGCGTCTGGGCGGTCCCGGCCCTGCTCGCCGCCGTCCCGTGGTGGTGGCTGCGCGAGCGCCGCCACCGCCCCCCTGGCGCCGACGGTGGCCTCCCGGAGGTGCCGCGCTACGACCACGCCATCGGGCAGCGGGTACGCCGTCAGCGACGCTCGTGGGCGCTCGCCGGCTACTTCGGGTCCCAGAGCCTCGCCGCCTACGTGGTCATGGGCTGGCTGCCGTCGATCTACCGCGATGCGGGGGTGACGCCCGCGACGGCCGGGTCGTTGCTGGCGGTCCTGATGCTCGTCGGTGGGCCCGTGTCGCTCCTGGTCCCCGCCTTCGCCGGGCGCCGCGCCGATCAACGTCCCCTGGTCGCCGTGCTCGCCGGGGCGGCCGCCACCGGTTTCAGCGGCCTGCTCCTCGCCCCGGCGGCAGCACCGTGGGTGTGGGCGGTGCTCATCGGGATCGGGATGGGCGCCTTCCCGCTGGCGCTGACCCTCATCGGCCTGCGCGCCCGGACCACCGACGGCACCGCCGCCCTGTCCTCCCTGGGTCAGGGGGTGGGGTACCTGCTCGCCGCCGGCGGCCCCGTGCTGTTCGGGTTGCTGCACGACGTGACCGACAGCTGGGACCTCCCCCTGACCGTCCTGATCGCGCTGCTCGGTCCGCAGCTGGTGTGCGGCCTGATCGCAGCTCGCCCCGGCACCGTGGACTGACCGAGCCGACCCGGCCGTCCTCGGCGAGTTCTGAGCTCGGTACCGGAGCCGCGGATCCGTCCACCGGGTGCAGTTCGCCGGACGAAGCCGACGATCCGCACCCGCTACCGCGTGCGCTCCACCGACGCTCGACGGGCCTGGGCAGCGCCGACGGTGGCCGGGGCGGCGACCCGGACGAGCAAGGTCAGCAGGACGGCCCACCCGACCGGCTCGTGCGCGAACGAGCGCACGGTGGGGACACCAGCCAAGCCGGCCAGTACCACGACGACCGCGACGCCGAGACCGATCGCGGCGACCTCGCGGGTGACGGCGATGTTCCACACCACGATCACGGCGGCAGCGATCACGACCCCCTCGACCACCGCCAGCCACTGGAACGTGCGAGAGACGACCAACACCAGGTCGTAGAGCAGGTAGGCCACGACCACGACCGCGGCGACGGTCCCTCCGATCTGCAGGTAGCCCTTCGGCACCGTCTCCCCCCGGCCTCGGTTCCACGGGCACCGTAGAGGAGGACGCTCCGTGCCGCACGAGGCTCGGGACCCGGACGTGGCCGGCCTAGCGGCGATCGGCGAGGACGCCGCCAGCCTCCTCGATGCCGCGCTCGACCTCGGCCACCGGGATGCCGGTGGTCAGCTGCGGCGCCAACCCGGCTGCCACCTCGATCCGCCCCTCCAGATCGCCGAGATCGCCGCGGGCCTCGCCAGCGAGCTCGACCACCAACCGGTCGCGGGGCACGCGCTGATCGGGTCCCTGGAGCTCGGCCCGCCAGGCACGGACCCACGGGGTCGCGGCCACGACGGCACCGACACCGCGGAGGTCGACGGTGCCCTGACGGCGCCCGTCGATGGCGACCGGGAGCTCCCAGGCGTGCGGCGCGACGTCGCCGACGATGCGCGGCACGGTGCGACCACAGCCGGGACACGCGTCGGTGGCGAGGGGATCGACCCACGCGCCGGTCTGGAACCGCACGTGCGCGGTGCCGTGCCACCCGACGCTGGTGACGGTCAGGTCACCGTCGCCGGACGCCGGCGCGCCGGTGAGCGGGTCGAGGACCTCCAGGACCTCGAGATCGGGGTAGGTGTGCAGGCCGTGCTCACCCTCGGCGCACTCGGCCCACAAGGCGCGACCGGCGCTCGGACCCCACAGCGCCCGGACCCGCACGTCCGCACCCAGATCCCCGAAGGCCGCGGCCACGCGCTCACGTTCGTCGGGCAGCGGCGGAGGCCCGACCGTGACGATCGTCCGCAGGCCGCGGAGCCCGATCCGGAGCTCGCCGAGGACGCGGGCGAGGTCGACCGCTTCCTGCGAGGGCACGACGAGGATCGTCGTCGGCAGCAGACCGGCCGCGAGAGCGACCGCGTCCAGGTCGTCACCGGCGCCACGTGCGTGCATCGCCGTCAGCCCGGCACCGGCTGCCAGGTGGACCACCCCGAGGTGTGCCAGCGTCGGGCCGGCAGGGACGGCGGACACCACCACGTCGTCGTCGCGCAGGCCGAGGACGGCGGCCGCACGCGCACCGGCCCGGTGCAGGCGGTCGAGGTCGGTCCGGCTCGAGGCGATCAGCAGGTCGCCCCCGACCCCGCCGCGGTGGAGCTGGACCGGGCGGTAGGCCTGGACGATCGCGTCCCGCTTGCCGGCAGCCCCGTCGCGGCGGATCGCCCGAGCGATCGCGGCGATCACACCGTCGTCTGCGGTGGCCTTGACCTGCGCCTCGTTCGGCCGGAGGACCGCCGAGGCGCCGGCCTGGGCGTCCGCCAGGAGGTCGCGTTCGCGCGTCGGGGTGAGCCGCTGGAGCCCACGGCGATCGGTCAGGAGTCGGTCGTCGATCCCGGCAGCTCGAGGGGCGTGGAACGGGGCCGCGGCCCGCACGGCCGACAGCCACCGCGACAGCGCCGCGGACTCGAGGCGCGACTGCTCGGCTGGTGTGCGTCGGTCCCAGGGCGCGACCACGGTGCTCCCGTCCGGTTGGCCGGCGGAGTGTACGAGGAGCCACGGCCGGACCCGGCCGGTCGGGTCGCCGGCCGTGGCGGGGCCCGCCCACACTGGTCCGCGAGCACCGGACGGCACGCCCGCGTCCGGGCGGGACGAGCGGAGGAGAGCACCGTGGGTGGTAACGACGGCAAGCAGGACCAGGCGGCCGGCAAGATGAAGAAGACGGCCGGCGACCTGACCGGCAACGAGGAGATGAAGTCCGAGGGCAAGAGCCAGGAGCGCAAGGGCAAGGGCAAGGAGAAGCTTGAGAACGCCAAGGACAGCGTCACCGGCGCGGTCAAGGGTGCTGGCGGCAAGGACGACTGACACCCCGGGTACACAGCGAGGCCCCGACGTGATGCCGGGGCCTCGCTGCTGGTGCGGTCGAGCTCAGCTGTTCTTGCGCTGCTCGAGCTCCTCGATCAGCTTCGGCACGACCTGGTAGAGGTCACCCACGATGCCGAAGTCGGCGATCTGGAAGATCGGCGCCTCGGCGTCCTTGTTGATCGCCACGATGTTCTGCGCGGTCTGCATCCCGGCACGGTGCTGGATGGCACCCGAGATGCCGGACCCGACGTAGAGGGTCGGTGAGATGGTGCGGCCCGTCTGACCGATCTGGAACCGGTGCGGGTACCAGCCGGCGTCCGTGGCGGCACGCGACGCACCGACACCGGCACCGAGCACGTCGGCGAGCTGCTCGATGAGGCGGAAGCCCTCCTCGTTGCCGAGCCCGCGACCACCGGAGACCACGATCGCGGCCTCGCCGATGTCGGGGCGGTCACCGCCGGACTGCTTCTCGACGCTGGTGACCTTCGAGGCGGTCGCCGCGTCCGAGAGCGACACGTCCACGGAGACGACCTCGGGTGCGGCGCCACCGGTCTGGTCGACCGGGAAGGCGTTGGCGGCGATGCCCACCAGCTGCTTCTTGCCGTCGGCGAAGGTGCAGCGGGTGATCAGGTCACCACCGAAGACCTCCTTGGTGGCCGAGACCTTGCCGTCCTTGACCTCGACGCCGGTCGCGTCGGTGATGACCCCACCGTCGACGCGGATCGCCAGGCGGGCGGCGACGTCCTTGACGTGGTTGGACGAGGCGAAGAACAGCACCTCGGCCCCGGAGGTCTCCATGATCTGCTGGAGCGCCTCGACCTGCGGCACGGTCACGTACCCGTGCGCGTCGGGCGAGTCCCAGGTGTAGAGCTTGGCGGCGCCGTGCGCGCCGAGGGTCGCGGCGGCGTCCGCCCCACCCTCACCGAGCCAGACCGCGGCGACGGTGTCGCCGGTGGTCTGTGCGACCTGGTTGGCCGCGTTGAGCATCTGGAGGGAGACCTTGCGCGGCGCGCCCTCGCTGTGGTCGATCAGTACGAGCAGTTCAGCCATCTGTGATCCTCCTGGGATCGTGTGCGTCGAGGCTCAGGGTCAGCCGCTCAGACGAACTTCTTGGACGCCATCCAGTCGGCGAGCTGCGACGCGGCGGCGCCGGAGCCGTCGTCCTCGACGATCGTCCCGGCCTCCTTCGGCGGACGCGGCTCGAACTCGGTCAGCACGGCCCAGGCGGCGTCCTGGCCGACCTCGGAGGTGTCGATCCCGAGGTCGCCGGCCGACTTGACGTCCAGCGGCTTGGACTTGGCCGCCATGATCCCCTTGAAGGAGGGGTAGCGCGGCTCGTTGATGGCCTCGACGACGGAGACGACGGCGGGCAGCGTGGACTCGACCACGTCCCAGCCCTCCTCGTGCTCGCGGTGGACCACGACCTTGTCACCGTCCACCTCGAGGTGGCGGGCGTAGGTCAGCGACGGCAGGCCCAGGATCTCGGCCACGGCCGCCGGCACGACGCAGGTACGCGCGTCGGTCGACTGGTTGCCGAAGATGACGAGGTCGAACTCCTCACCCTCGAGCGCCTTGGCGATGGCCTTGGCGGTCCCGATGGCGTCCGACCCCGCCAGCGCGTCGTCGGTGATCTGCAGGCCCGAGTCCAGCCCGTAGGACAGGGCCTTGCGGACCACCGGCTGGGCCGATTCGGGGCCCATCAGCAGCACCTTGACCTCCGCGCCCTGGCTCTCCTTGAGGCGGACGGCCTCCTCGATGGCGAACTCGTTGACGGGGCACAGGACCGATTCGACCGAATCGCGGTCGACGGTCCTGCTGGCGTCGTCGATCTTCTTCTCGCCAGCGGTGTCGGGGACACGCTTGACGGGGACGATGACCTTCATCCGGTCTCCCTCTCCTGGGGTCGTGGCGCTCCGCGCGCCGGTCACGGCGGAGACGTCGGGCGTCGCGAGCAGCGTAGGGAACTTTGAGCGGACACTCAAAGTCACGGCCGGTCATCCGGATGGGTTCGTCCACGGCGGATCCACGCCCGTAGGCTCGCGCGCCGTGACCGCTCCCCCCGCTGCTGCTGATCCTGGACCCACCGGCCTCGTGCTGACGGGCGAGCGCACCCTGCCCGGGATCCCCGACGAGCGGTACTGGTTCGAGCGCCACGTCGTGGCCTACCGGCTCGCTCAGGCCCGGGTGGCGGCCGGTGCACGCGTCGTCCTCGACGCCGGCTGCGGTGAGGGCTACGGGCTGGCGATGCTGGCTGCGGCGGGCGCCGACCGCGTCATCGGCGTGGACCTCGAGGCCCCCGTGGTCGTCCACGCCCGGGCCACCTACGGCAGCGACGTCGTCGAGGTCCACGAGGCCGAACTGATGTCGTTGCCCCTCGACGACGGCGCGGTCGACCTGGTGGTGTCCTTCCAGGTGATCGAGCACCTGCACGACATCCCGGGCTACCTGCGGTCGCTCCGACGGGTGACCCGTCGCGGCGGTGAGGTGTGGATCGCCACCCCCAACCGCCTGACGTTCACCCCCGGCAGCGACGTGCCGGTCAACCCCTTCCACACCCGGGAGTTCACCGCGGCGGAGCTGGCCGACGAGTGCCGCGCCGCCGGGTTCGACGTCACCCGCCTCCTCGGCATCGACCACGGTCGCCGGCTGCGCACGATCGAACGCCTGACGCGCCGGACCTTCGTCGACCTGGTGACCGCCTCACCTCCCGAGGACTGGCCACGGTGGCTGCGCGCCACGGTCCACCGGGTCGAACCGTCCTGGTTCACCGTCGCTCCCGGGACGGTCGAGGCCGACGGCACCAGCGACCTCGACACCACCTTGGACCTGCTGGCCGTCTGCCGCGTTCCCCGCACGTGACCGGACGCCGGTCGACCGCCCCGAGGACCGCGACACCGCCGGGCGAGGTCGCTCTCGTGCTGCACACCCACCTGCCGTACCTGCGTCACCACGGGGTCTGGCCGGTCGGCGAGGAGTGGCTGTTCCAGGCCTGGGGCACCTCGTGGCTGCCGGTGACCCGGCTGCTCGAGGAGCTCGCCGCGGAAGGGCACCGCGACGTCCTCACCCTCGGGGTCACCCCGATGGTCGCCCACCAGGTCGCCGATCGGCGGCTCGGTGACGACCTCGGCACGTGGCTCGGCGGGCAGGTGTGGCGCAGCGAGGAGCAGCGCTGGCACGACCGGATGCCGCGCGAGGTCCGCGACCTGTCGAGCTTCTTCTGGCGCCGGTTCGCGGGGCTCGCCGACTACCACGAGGACGTGCAGCGCCGTGGGGGGCTGCTGGCGGTCTGGTCAGCGCTGCAGGACGCCGGGGTCATCGAACTGCTGGGCGGTCCGGCGACCCACCCCTACCTGCCGCTGCTGACCGACCCCGCGCTGATCGACGCCCAGCTCGCCGACGGCCTGGCGAGCCACGCCCGTTGGACCGGCGCAGCACCCCGCGGCATCTGGGCCCCGGAGATGGGCTACCGGCCCCGCGGCCCGGTGGCGGACGCGACGGCCGATCCGACGACCGTCGACGCCCACGGGACCCCGACGCTGCCACGGACGGGTCCGGAGCTGCCCGGCCTCGAGGAGCACTACGCCGCCCACGGCGTCTCGCACGTGCTGGTCGACGCGCCGACGTTGATCCGTGCCGCGGGTGGTGCCGAACAGGACTGGACGGTGCGGCCCGCGCCGGCCGCTGCCGGCGCACCCGGGTCGGTGGTGCACGACGGGGTCCTGATCGGCGACTCGGACGTGGTGGCCTACGCCCGCGACCTGTCGGTCGCCTACCACGTGTGGTCACCGACGGCCGGCTACCCCGGAGGGGTCTGGTACCGGGATCTGTACGCGACGGGCGGGTACGGCGTGCACCCGTCGTGGCGCGTGACCGACCACACCCTCCCCCCGGACCGCAAGGCCGTCTACGAACCGGAGCGGGCTCGCGTCCAGACCGAGCGCGACGCCGAGCACCTGCGCGGCGTCCTGCACGGCGTGCTCGACGGACGCCCCGGCGAGCTGGTGGTCGCCGCCTACGACACCGAGCTGTTCGGGCACTGGTGGTTCGAGGGCGTGGCGTGGCTCGGCGGGCTGCTGCGCGGCATCGCCGCGGACGGGGGCCTCGTGACCACGACGCTGGCCTCCCGGCGGGAGCGACACCCACCCACACGCCGGCTCGACCTGCCGGAGTCGTCGTGGGGGTACGCCAAGGGCCACGCGTCGTGGGTCACGGCCGAGACGCGCCCGATGTGGCAGGAGCTGCGCCGCGCCGAGGACCGGGCCCGGACGGCGCTGGCGGGTGGCGCGGGGGCGGACGCCGCCCGTGCCCAGGTCGCCCGCGAGCTCGCGCTGCTGGCCTCCTCCGACTGGCCGTTCATGGTCACCCGGGGCAACTCGGCCGGGTACGCGGCCGACCGCGTCGCCGACCACGCCGCGCAGCTGCACCGCCTGTGCGACGCGATCGAGGTCGGCCGGGTCGAGGAGCGACTCGTGGCCGAGATCGCGGTCCGTGACGACGCGCCGGCCGACGTGACCCACCTGCTCGCCGCGCTGGATCCAGCGGGAACCGCGCGCCGTCCCGCTTGAACACGGCGCCGTCGCGTTCGGGACGTCACACGACGTGGGTGTCCCGCGGCCGCGCCAACTCGACGGGGCCGTCGTGGCTCCGGACGGCGGCGTCCAGCGACCGGTCGGGGTCGACGCCCTCGAGCAGGTGGGTGAGCAGCAGGCGGTCGACCCCCGCCGCGCTCGCGAGCTGCCCCGCCTCCTCGGCGTTGGTGCTGATGGGGTTGCTCGTGCCGGGTGACAACGTCGCCTCGCACAGGAACAGGTCGGCACCCGCGGCCAGGTAACCGACCGCGTCGCAGGGCCTGGTGTCGGCCGAGTACGCCAGGACGCCACCGGCCCCCTGGACCCGAAGTCCGAAGGCGGGACACCCGTGCTCGACGGCGTGGCCGGTCAGGTGCAGGTCCCCGACGTCGAAGGACGCCCCGTCGGTGAGGTGCACCGCCCGGTAGGGCATCCGCGCCTCGGGGTAGGCCTGCAGCGCCACGCCGATGGCCTCGTCCCACCCGGGGGGCCCGAACACCACCGGTGCGGGCCGGTCGGCGAGGTCGGCGGTCACCGCCATCCGGTGCAGCGCGATCGGCAGGTCGGTCCAGTGGTCGGGGTGCAGGTGCGAGATCCACACCGCGTCCAGGGACCAGGGGTCCATCCGGCGCAGCAACGCGTCGAGCGTCCCCGCGCCCGCATCGACCCAGACCCGGGTGGTCCCCTCCTCGACGAGGTAGCCCGAGCACGGCTCCCCCGGCAGCGGGTACCCACCTCTGCTGCCGAGCACGGTCACCTCCACGAGCGGCTCCGTCTCCTCGACCGGTCGAACGGAAGGCGGACGGTAGTACCACCGCACGGACATCGGTCGGACGCCCCCGGCCGACTGCCCATCCGACCCCAGAGGAGGCCGCGGACCGCCCCACACCGGTGATGCACGACCCAACGCGATCCGAAGGGAGGAGCACCGTGAGCCAGCACCAGACCCCGGACCGACGCGGCGGTGCCGCCGTCGAGGACCGCGCCACCAAGGGCACCGCCAGCACCGCGATCATCCTCTGTGTGCTCGGTGTCATCGCCGGGATCATGGCCGCCAGCGGGATGTACGAGGTCCTGATGGGTGTCCTCGCCGTCGTCCTCGGGATCGTGGCGCTCGTCATGGCCGGCGGCGCGTGGAAGCGCGCCAAGGACCGCACCGGTGAGACCGCCGGGACGACCGGGACGAAGGCCTCGCTCGGCGGCGCCGCCGCCGGTGTCATCGCCATCGTCCTCGGTGTCATCGGCGTGACGATGGCCGGCACGACCGACATCGACGAGGGCGTCGACCAGCTCGAGCAGGACGCCGAGGAGCTGGGTGAGGACGTCCAGGAGGGCGCCGAGGACCTCGCTGACGAGGCCGAGGACGTCACCGAGTGACGTCCGGCGTGCGCCTACACCGACCGGACCGAGGTGGCACCTGCGCCACCTCGGTCCTCGTGCGTCACACGTCGCGGTAGCGCAGCAGGTAGGCCGCCGCCGTAGCCTGGCGGCCGGATGGGCGGCCGTACGGCCCGTCTCGAGGTGCGGGAGGGACGCGACGTGGCGCTGGTGGCACGCCGGGCGATCGTCGCGTTCGTCAGCGCCGGCGTGACGGTCGCGGCCCTCGTCGTGCTCGTCGCGGCGATCGCGCTGCGCGTCGACTGGGACGTGCCCGAACCCGTGGCCCTCAGCGGCCCGACCGTCCTCCTGGACGTCAACGGCGACCCGCTCGCGCGCTTCACCGCCGAGGTCGACCGCGAGGTGGTCACCCTCGACCAGGTGGCCCCGGTGGTCGTCGACGCGGTCGTCGCCGCCGAGGACGCCCGCTTCTACGAGCACGACGGCGTCGATCCCCTGTCGCTGGTCCGGGCCGTGGTCAGCAACGTGCGTACGGGCGGCATCGCCCAGGGTGGTTCGACGCTCACCCAGCAGTACGTCAAGAACGCCTTCGTCGGCGACGACCAGACCCTGATGCGCAAGGTCCGCGAGGCGGTGGTGGCCATCGCGCTGGAACGCTCGACCTCCAAGGAGGAGATCGTCGAGCGCTACCTCAACACGGTGGCGTTCGGCGAGGGGGCCGAGGGCATCGAGGCCGCCGCACGCACCTATTTCGGTGTCGGCGCCGCCGATCTCGACGCCGCCCAGGCTGCCACCCTCGCCCAACTGCTGCCGGCGCCGTCGGTCCGCAACCCGCGCGCCGACCCCGCGGGCGCCGAGGCCCGCCGTGACGCGTTGCTGGCGCGGATGGGTGAGCTCGGATCGCTGACGCCCGAGGAGGTCGCCGCCGCGCTGGCGACGCCCCTCGAGGTGGCGCCCCGGCCGCACGTGACCACCGACGCGCCGGCGTTCGTCGGGTACGTGCGCCGCCAGATCGCCCACGCGTTCGGTCCGGAGGCGGTGCTGACCGGCGCGTTGACGGTCCAGACCACCTACGACCCTGCGGTGCAACGAGCTCTCGATGACGCGGTCGCCGAGGTGCTGCCCGCCGACGAGGTCGGCGACGTCCAGGCGGGGGCCGTCGCGATCGACCCGCGATCGGGCGCGATCCTGGCGATCCACGGGCGGCGCGACATGCAGCTCGGCGACCTCGACCTCGCCACCATGACCCGGCGCCAGAACGGGTCGGCCTTCAAGCCCTTCGTGCTCGCCGCAGCGCTGGAGGACGAGCTGGTCACCCCGTCGTCGACCCGGCCGGCACCGGGGTCGGTGACCATCTCGGACTGCGTCGACCACGACGGCGCCGCGATCACCGTCCGCGGCGGACCCGGCGGCAGCCTGACGGTGCACGAGGCCCTGGTGCGGTCGACCAACACCACCTACCAGCTGCTCGGCTGCGAGCTCGGCGGCCCGCGCATCGTCGAGGGCGCCCGCCGCCTCGGCGTCGCCAGCGAGGTCGGGACCGAGGCGGCCGTGGCGCTCGGCGGCTCGTCCTTCGGCGCATCGGTGCTGGACATGGCGTCGGCCTACGGGACGTTCGCCAACGACGGGATGCTCTGCCCGGCCCGCAGCATCGCCGAGGTCCGCGACCGCGACGGCACCGTGGTCGACCTGCCGGACGAGGTCGTCGTGATCCCCGACCAGCCGCGGACGCCACGCCGCCCCGATGCCGAGCTCCTCGACGCACGGCCGGACGAGCTGCGAGAACGGGACGCCGACGGCTGCCACGGCGCCCTCGACGCGCGGGTCGCCCGCCAGGTCACCGAGGCGCTGCAGGGGGTGATCGAGCGCGGGACCGGTCGGGCCGCCGACATCGGCCGGCCCCAGGGCGGCAAGACCGGCACGACCACCGACGCCAAGGACGCCTGGTTCGTGGGGGTGACGCCCGAGCTGTCGCTGGCGGTGTGGATCGGCGATCCCGGCGACGACGGTGAGGTGTCGCCGCTGAGCGACCTGCTCGGGCTGTCGGAGGTCACCGGCGGCAGCCTGCCCGCCGCGATCTGGGCCCGGGCGGCCGAGGTGGCGCTCGCGGACGTCGAACCCACGCCGTTCCCGAGCGTCGAGGACCTCGCGATCGAGGACGACGGCAGCCCACGGCCGGGTCCTGCGCGGCAGATCCCGACCGATCCGACCCCCGAACCCGAACCCGAGCCGACGCCGGATGAAACCGGTGAGGACGACGACGCGGTGGCGGACGACGGGGACACCGACGAGCCGGCACCCCCACCCCCCGGCGACGACGACGCGGACGCGGACCCCGCGGACGACGCCGACGACGACGGCGGCCCACCCGACGACGAGGACGACGACGACCGCTGCCTCATCGTGTTCCGCTGCTAGCGGTGCGACGAGCCAACGGCTGGCTCATCGGAGGTCATCGTCCGCCTCCCCGCCGTGCTGATCCTCCCGTAACGCTCCGTCCGAACATCACTCGCTCGATCACGCGTGATGTCGAGCACCACGCGCCCTTGGCTATCGGTGACGGAGATTCGATCGCCCTGACCGCTCAGGATGCTGTCAGGTGGTCCCGTCAGCGACTCGACTTGTCCACCACCGCGACCGCCCGAGAGCATGACCGGCATCACGTGTCCCGCGACTTCGTGTACCGGTCGAGATCGATGCCCCACCGATCACGCAGCTCATGCGCCAACCCCGCCAGGAAAGCTCGGATCGCCGTCCGGACCTCCTCGAAGTCCCGGGCTTCCGGGTCCGCCTTGTGTTGGTGGACTGACCCCACCCTCCAGCCACCCTCGACCCGGCGTATCCAGATCCAACCTGGCTCCGGGGTCTCCATCGAGTCGAACTCGAAGTCCTGCCCCGTCGTTGCCCCACCCTCCAGCCACCCTCTTATCTCGGCGGCTAGCTCGACCACTGGGAACTCGGGCTCCGAATAGATGAGGCCAGCATCTGTCACGAGCTCAAGGTCGGCGGTGACGCCAATGAAGACGTCGGCGGGATGGTCAGGTGCCAGACACTCCGACCGAAGATCACTGAAGCGCAGGGCAATCATGACTTCACCGGGAAGGCCGTCCAGATGCGGCCGTCGGTGCCAACCACGATTCGAAGCGCTGTCTCCCCCCGCGTACCGATGGCTTGCCAAGGTCGTACACGACGCGGAACGACCCTGGTCCGGTTGTTGGGAAGGAACATCGCGCCCTCGGATCGAAGCGCCTGCGAGATGAGGCCATGCTGGTCGACGCCATCGGCGAACTCGCGTAGTTGCCGCTCGCCCACGGCTGATGCTTCAGCGGGACGGTGAAGTCATCGATGTTGTCCGCCGCTCGGAAGGCAGCGCCAGACGCATCATCAAGTGCGCTCGCTACTCTTGGGGCGTTCGGGGTTGTGGCCGGGCCACCGTAGCGCTGCGGGTGGTCACGGCCCGTTTGATGGCGTGGATGGCACGTCCGACCTGGCTTGCGGGCCTGCCCCAGAGTCGATTCCGCCGCCGCGCGCACTCGACGTCGCCGCTCATGCCCAGCCGCCACGGCAGCTTCAGTCGGGGCAGTGGGAGAGGAGCTCGTCGCACAGGAGGCGGACCGGGATGGCGACGGGGTCGCTC
Source organism: Nitriliruptor alkaliphilus DSM 45188 (assembly GCF_000969705.1). GTDB lineage: Bacteria > Actinomycetota > Nitriliruptoria > Nitriliruptorales > Nitriliruptoraceae > Nitriliruptor > Nitriliruptor alkaliphilus. Next base: position 2,333,830 of record NZ_KQ033901.1, on the reverse strand, counting down.
CCGAACGGGGAGTACCGGCTCGAGCCGATCGCGACGACGCGGCCCTGGCCGTCCACGACCGGGCCTCCGGCGAGCAGCTCCAGGGCGGGCACGTCACTGATCACCGCGCTGCTGCCGGCGGCTGCCACCGTGCCACCGACCTGCACCGCACCGAGCCCGGGGGTCACCCCGACGGCGGTGATCCGGTCCCCCGGCGCGATCGGCTCGTCCGCCGGCCGCCACGGCATGGGCTCGACCCCCCGCAGCGGCACCCGCAACAGCAGCAGATCGCGGCTCGCCTGCCAGGAGTGCACCCGGCCCATCGTCTCGCCGCCGGCGGTCACCACCCGGACCCCGACGTCCAGCGGCACGTCCGGGCGTGAGGGGTCCGCCAGCAGGCTGAACGTGGTCGCCACGAACGCCGTCTCACCGTCGCTGGCCACCACGAACCCCGACGCCCGCCGGCGCAGGTCGATGGTCGGCGGGGGCGGGGGCGGCGGCTCCGGCTCGGGCTCGGCTTCCGGCTCGTCGTCCGCCTCGCCGTCCTCGTCCGGGTCGAGATCCTGCTCCTGCTGGGCCGCTGCGGGCGAGACGGCTGCCGGATCGGGGACCTGGACCTCCAGGACGAGGTGCACCACCCCGGCCTCCGCGGCGGCGGGGTAGGGCAGGTCCGCCGCGAGCTGGTCGCGGACCGCGTCGACCTCGGCCTCGATCGCCGAGATCGCCTCGTCCGCTGCCTCACGCACGTCTTCAGCGGCGCTGGTCAGGTCCGCCCGCGCCCCCGCCGTCTCGCGCGTCAACCGGTCGACCCGCTGCGAGGCGAACACCACCGCCAGCGACCCGGCCAGCACCGCACCCGCCAGCCCCACCGCCACGAACATCGGCAGCAGCCACCACCCGAGGCGGTCGCGGTCGCCGAGGAACCGTTCGCGCCAACCGACCCGGTCGTCGCTCACTCGCCCCGCTCCCGCCGGGCACGGTGGCGGCGGACCTCGACCAGCCGCCCGGCCGTGCCCACCAGGGGGACCAGCAGCGCACCGACCAGCACCCCCGCCCCGAGGTCCCAGCCGCGCACGAGCGCGGCGCCGCCACCGATCAGGACACCGAACGGGACCAGACGCAGCGGGAAGCGCCAGGCGGCGCCACCACCGTCGAAGCTGCGTGCCGCCACGCTCGCCCCGAAGGCCCCGAGGACCACCAGCACCAGGCCGATGGCCACCGCGGCCGGCGATCCGACGCTCAGGTCCACCTGCGTCCCTTCCGGTGCGACGACGATGGGATGGCCGGGCGGCGCGGTCGGCGCACCGTAGCCTCGCGCCCCCCGGGTCGGTCCAGCCGACCCGCTGGCCCAACGACCTGGCGAGGGCGAGGTGACGCGGTGCTGACGGTGCTGGTCGAGCAGCCGCTGCTGACCCTCTTCCTCGTCCTGACCGTCGGCACGCTGCTCGGCGCCATCCGCGTGGCCGGCACCAGCATCGGCCCGGCGGGAGCGCTGTTCGCCGGGCTCGCGGTGTCGGCCGCCGTGCCCGACGTCTCCCCCGCCGTCCCACAGGTGGTGGGCACCCTCGGCCTCGCGCTGTTCGTCTACACCGTCGGGATCGCCGGCGGTCCGTCGTTCTTCGGCGGGCTCCGTCGGGGCGCACCGGCCATCGGGCTGGCCGTCGGCACCTACGTCCTGGTCGCGGTGGTGGCCTGGGGGCTCGGCACGGTGCTGGGCCTCGCGGCCAGCGACGTCGCCGGCACCTACGCCGGGGCCGGGACCAACACCTCCGCGCTCGCCGCCGTCGTCGAGGTCGTCGGCGACCCCTCACCTGCGGTCGGCTACTCCCTCGCCTACCCCTTCGGTGTGGTGGGCATGATCGTCGCCGTGTCGCTCGCGCTCGGCCGGGCACGCCGCCGCCCCACGGCCGAGGACGCCGCACCCGACGAGCCACCCACCTACGTCACGGTGGTGGTCAGCCGCGACGACCTCCCTCCGGTCACCGAGCTCACCCACTGGGAGGGCGAGACCCTGGTGTTCTCGCGGGTGCGCCGCGACGGTGAGGACCACACCCCGGCCGCAGGGGAGCGGTTCGAGCCGGGCGACCTCGTGACCGTCATCGGGACACCGGCGGTGCTGCGCTCGTTCGTGACCTGGATCGGCGGGACCGCCGAGGAGGACCTCGTCCTCGACCGGCGACAGATCGACTTCCGACGTGCCGTCCTGTCCAACCCCCGCCACGCCGGCGCGACCATCGGTGAGCTCGGCCTCGACCGGTTCGACGCCGTCGCCGGGTTCGTCCGGCGCGGCGACGTCGATGTCATCGCCCGTGACGACCTCGTGGTCGAGCTCGGCGACCGCATCCGCGTCATCGCCCCCCGCGAACGCATGCCCGAGGTCATGGCCGAGCTCGGCGACTCGGAACGTGCCGTCGTGGTGGCCGACCCGATCGGGTTCTCGCTCGGCCTGCTGCTCGGGTTGGTCGCCGGCCTCATCGCCATCCCCCTGCCGGGGCGCACCCTCGTCCTCGGGGCCGCGGCCGGCCCGCTGCTGGTCGGGCTCGTGCTCGGCCGTCTCGGGCGGACGGGCCCGGTGGTGTGGCAGCTGCCGTACGCGACCAACCAGACCCTGCGTCAGCTCGGCGCGCTGCTGTTCCTGGCGGTCATCGGGCTCGGCGCCGGCCCCGAGCTCGCCGCCGCCCTCACCTCCGCCCGCGGCCTGCAGCTGCTCGGCCTCGGCATCGTGCTGACCACCCTCGGCGCGGCCGGGATCCTCGTCGGCGCCCGGATGCTCGGTGCGGGCGGTCCGCGCGCCGCAGGCACCATCGCCGGTGCGCAGGGGCAGCCGGCGGTGCTGGCCGCAGCGGTCGATCGCACCGGCGGCGACGACCGGGTCGCGCTCACCTACGCCCTGCTGTTCCCACCGGTGTTCCTGGTGAAGATCGTGGCCGCCCAGGTGCTGGCTACCCTCTGATCGCGATGCTCCCCTCCCGCCGCTCCCGCCTGCTCGGCACGGCTGTCCTGGCCGTGCTCCTCGCATCGTGCGCCAGCGGGACCCCACAGGTGGAGGTCGTCGGGCCCGTCCATGTCGCGGCTCCGGTGGCCGGGTCGTCGCAGGTCGCCCTGACCCTGGTCAACCGCGGCGATGGGGACGACGAACTGGTGTCGGTGTCCAGCGACGCGGCCCTCGCGGTCGAGATCCACCGCACGACGATCGCCGACGGGAGCGCCACGATGGAGACCCTCGACGGTCTGCCCATCGGCGCTGGCGAGGAGGTCGTCTTCCGTCCCGGTGGTCTGCACCTGATGCTGGTCGTCCCGGACGAGACCGTCCGGGAAGGCGGTACCGTCGGCCTCGTCCTGGACTTCGAACGCTCCGAGGACGTCGTGGTCGAGGGTCAGGTCGTGGACCTGCTCGACCTCGCCGAGGGGACCACCGAGTGACCGCCGCGTCCCGCCCCCGCGTCCTGCTCGCCCTCGTCGCGGGCCTGGCGCTGCTGGTGTCGGCGTGCGACCCGGCGAGCTCCACCGCGTTCACCGCGTCCAACCTCGGCGCCGGCGAGGACGGCTGGCGCGGCATCCCGCTCGAGCTCGACCCGCCCCGGACCCTGCCCGACGTCACCTTGGGCGACATCGACGGCGAGGAGGTGGCGCTGGCCGAGGACCTCCTCGGGGACCCCGTCCTGCTGTTCTTCGGGTACACCTCCTGCCCCGACATCTGCCCCATCCACCTGCGCACCATCGCCTCGTCGATGGAGTCGCTCGGGGTCTCGACGCGACAGATCCAGGTCGTGTTCGTCTCGGTCGACCCCGCCCGCGACACCGCCGAGCGGATGCGCGAGTACACCGAGGTGTTCGACCGCAACATCCTGGGGCTGCGAGCCGAGATCGACGTGATCGAGGACGCGCTGGCGCAGCTCGACCTGCCGGGACCGGTGGTCGAGGGGGTGAACCCGCGTGACGAGGGCGAGCTGATCGGTCACCCGGCGCAGGTCATCGGCTTCGACGCCGACGGGGTCGCCCAGCGCGTCTGGCCCTTCGGGACGCGCCGGGTCGACTGGATCGAGGACATGCCGCGGATCCTCGAGGAGTGGACCCGCGACGACGACGCGGACCAGCCGTGAACGTCGCGTTCTGGTGTTCAGGCGACGGCCAGGTCTGGACGTGGCGCTACACCCCGTTCCTCGGCGTGTGGGCCGTGGCGGCCATGTTCATCGGGAGCTACGTGGTCGCCCACCGGCGGGCCGGCCGGGCCATCGACCGCGTGCTGCTGCGCCGCTGGTGCCTCGGCGTGCTCGCCCTGTTCGTGGTCTCCGAGTGGCCCATCGGGCAGATCGGCGTCGGCTACCTCGCCACCGTCGGCATCGCCCGGTACGTGGTCTACACCTTCGTGGCGGCACCCCTGCTGCTCGCCGGCCTGCCGACCTGGCTGATCGACCGCTGGTTGCCGTTCGGGACCCGGCGCGAGCGGGCCGTCAGCCTGCTGACGCAGTGGCCCGTGGCCCTCATCGTGTTCAACGTGGTGCTGTTCGGCACCCACCTGCCGCTGGTGGTCGACGGGCTCAAGACCACCCAGCTCGGCTCGTTCAGCGTCGACGTCCTGCACCTGTCGGCCGCCCTCGTCTGGTGGTGGCCGGCCATCCGCCGCGAGCGGGCCCGCGGCGCCATCGAGGAACCGATCCGCGCCTTCTACCTGTTCGCCTCGTCGGTGCTGATGTTCGTCCCGGCCGCGTTCCTGACCTTCTCGCCCCTGCCGCTGTACGGCCTGTACGAGCTCGCCCCGCCGCTGTGGCTCGGGTTCGACGCGGTGTCCGACCAGCAGGCCGCCGGCATCGTGATGAACATCGTCGGCGGGTTCGTACTGTGGGGCATCATCGCCGCGCTGTTCCTGCGCTGGGGCAAGGAACAGCACGAAGCGGACGTGGCGGTCAGGCGCGCCGCCGACGCCGGCCGGATCGCCGACGCGCGCGCCGCCGCAGCCGCCGCTGCTGCTGCAGCTGACGATCAGACGACCTCGAGCCCGTCGGCGAACCGCACCTGACCCTTGCCGGCGGCCTTCGCCGCGTACAGGGCGCGGTCGGCCTGTAGGACCAGGCCATCGACGGTCGTGCCCTCCTCGGCGAGCGCCACACCGACGCTGATGCCGACGACGTGGTCGACCCCGTCGATGTTGAAGGGCCGCCGACCGACGGCCACGACCCGCTCGGCGATCGCGCGGACGGTCGCGACCCCGTCCACGCTGCAGACCACGAGGAACTCGTCGCCGCCGACCCGGCCCACCGCGTCGCCCTCGCGGACCGCCCCCTCGAGCCGGCGCGCCAGCACCCGGAGGACCTCGTCACCGGCCGCGTGCCCCTCCCGGTCGTTGACCGCCTTGAAGCCGTCGAGGTCGCCGAGGATCACCGCCGTCGTGTACCCGGGGTCCTCGGGGATGCTGAGCGCCGCCTCGAGCAGGGCGTACAGGCCGCGGCGGTTCCAGAGGCCCGTGAGCTCGTCGCGGAGGGCGGCCTCGGCGAGCTCGAGCGCCGCACGCTTGCGGGCGTCCACGTCCCGCAAGGTCACCACGACGCTGCGCTCCTCCTCCTGCGGCGCCTCGGCGACGACCACCTCGACCCACCGGTGCGACCCGTCGGTGTGGCGGACGCGCACGTCACCGACGCGCGGCAACGGCGTGGTCCCGAGGATCAGCCCGATCAGCGTGTGGTCGTCGTCCGCCTCGGCGATCGCTTCCAGGGGGAGGCGACCCACCTCGCTCGGTGTGCGACCCGTCAGGCGGACGCACGACGGGCTCGCGAACCGGACCGCCGGGTCGCCACCGACCGGTGTGGCGACCAGCAGGACCACGTCGCCGGTGTGCGCGACGAGGGACACGAGCCGTTCCTGGCTGCGAGCCAGCTCGTCCTGCGCGGTCTCGCGGCCCAGCTGGAGCAGGTGCACGCGCGTGAGCACGGCGGCCGCGAGGGCCACCCACGTGACCGAGAGCGACACCAGGGCGACCGCGGTCCCCCGCAGGGTGGCGACCAGCAGCACACCCGGTGGGGCGGTCAGCGCCAGCCCGAGCCCGAGGCTCCGCAGCACCGACACCGGTTCGGGCGTGGCCGGCCGCCGCTCGGTCAGCACCCGCATCGAGGGGTGCAGGGCCGCCGCCGCCGCGGCCAGGTTCGCGAGGACCCCGAGGACCGCCCGGGCCCCGGAGTAGACGTCGCCCCCGGAGGCCGCCCCGATCGCACCGAGCACGAAGGCCACCACCGCGAGCAGCACGCCGACCGACAGCGCGCCGGCGGCTGCCCGCCGGCCGGCCGGCAACCTGGCCGCGACCCGCCCGAGCAGGACCAGCACGGCCAGGAGGATGGCGACCTGCAGGGCGCCGGCCAGCTCGGTCCCGGTGCCCGCCCACCCCGGAGCCGCAGCCGGCACGACCAGCAGCTGCCAGATCAACGAACCCACCGCCAGGGTGGCGATCAGCGCGTCCAGCGCGCTGCCGAGGTTGCCCCGGCCGACCGGGCGGACGGCGTCGAGGATACCGGCGAGGAACAGCACCCCGGCAGCGACCGTGAGCCAGGCGTCGAGCGGCACGTTCGCCGTCAGCGGCCCCTGCCGGGCGACGACGAGGACGGCCACGTCGCCGAGCGCGCTGGAGGTCATCCCGGCGAGCAGCAGCAGCCACGGACGCCGGTGCGTGGGCCGGTTGCGCCCGATCCCGACCGCGGTCAGGGCGATGGCCACGACGACGAGCGCGAACCGGACCTGGAGGCCGGTGAGACCGCCGGCCGCGACGACCGTCAGCGCGGCCACGAGCGCGGCGCCGGCCGTGATGGCGCCCGCGGCGACGCCCAGCGCACGGCGATCGCCTCGCGGTCCCACCAGCTGGCCCTTCAACCGATCGGATCCCCCGGGATCGGTAGCCCACGCTGCACCAGCGCCAACGCCTCTTCGGGTTCCATCCCCGAAGGTAGCCGCGACTTGACCACACGCACCGGGACTCCGACCGCGATCGAGAACGGCGGGACGTCGGCGTTGACCAGGCAGTGCGACGCCACCACCGAACCGAACCCCACGTCGACACCCCGCAGGACCGTCGCCTTCTCGCCGATCCAGACGTCACCGCCGATGCGCACCGGCGACTTGACGATGCCCTGGTCCTTGATGGGCACGTCCAGCCGCTGGTAGCGGTGGTCGAAGTCGCAGATGTAGATCCAGTCCGCGAGGATCGACGCGCCACCCACCTCGACGTCGAGGTAGGTGTTGATCACGTTGTCGCGCCCCATCACGACCTTCGCGCCGAGGCTCAGCTGTCCCTCGTGAGCACGCAGCTTGTTGTCGTTCCCGATCCAGCACCAGGGTCCGAGGACGAGCCGTCCGTGCGCCGGACGGGCGTGGAACTCGACCCGCTTGCCGGTGAAGATCAGGCCCTGGAACTCCACGTGGTGCCCACGTGCCTTCATCCGGGCCACGTGCCAGGCGTGGCGCCGGTAGAGGGTGAGGAACTGCGGGGTGTACATGCGCCGCTCGGTCGCGAACCGGATCGACTCACGCCACCCCCACCGCGGGTAGCGGCGCCGCATGGGGGGGCGCCGCAGGTGGACGGGCACCCCGAGCTCGGCCAGGGCGTCGTCACCGAACGCGGACGCGCGTGCCATCCCCTCGCGCGCGACCTCGGCGGCCACCGCCAGGTCGGCGTGCTGGGCCAGGGCGGCCCGCGCGGCCTCCTCGACCGCGACCGGATCGTCGGCGTCCACGTCCGCCAGCGGATCGCCCTCGACCCGGGCCCGATCGGCGACCGCCGGGACGGCACCGTCGTCCGCGACCACGTCGGCGACCTCCGGCACCCGCCGCGTCCCGATGACGCGGTCGTCGTCCTCGGTCGCCGGGTCGTCGGTCACGCAGGCTTCCGGGCGTGCAGGATCAGGTTGTAGAACAGCCCGCGCGGCACGAACCGCCGCAGGACCTTCTCGTCGAGCGCCGTCAGCCGCTTGTAGTTGTCGAAGGCGAAGAACGCCCAACGCGGTCCGAGCAGCCCCGGGCGGACCGATGCCTCGATGGTGCGCACCGACCAGCCGAACCAGTTGGCCGTCAGCTCCTCGGTGACGACCTCGACCTCGCCGAACCCGGCGAGCTTCGCCATGTGCTCGACGTCGTCGGGGCGGAAGGTGTGCAGGTCGACCTGGTCCTCGAGGGCGGCCAGGACCGCGTCGCGGTCCTCGGTGTGCGACCCGGAGGAGGGCTTGCGCCACGAGGACAGACCCGGCAGGCGGGTGACGCCCATGAACACCCGCCAGGTGTTGTGCTTGACCAGGTGCGAGATGCGGTCGCCGTAGTGGGTGGGCTCGCCGGCGATGACGAGGCGTCCCCCCGGAGCCAGGACCCGGTACATCTCCTGGATGGCCTTGCCCGGCACGGGCAGGTGGTGGATGAACGCGTGCCCGATGACAAGGTCGAAGCTGCCGTCCTCGTACGGCAACGCCTCGGCGTCACCCTGGGTGGTGGTGATCGCGAGGCCGTGCTCGCGTCCGTTGCGCTCGCAGACGTCGAGCATGCCCTGGGAGATGTCGGTCGCCTCGAGCGTGGCCCCCTCGAGGGCCCCGCCGAGCGCCAGGTTGATGGTGAAGAACCCGGTCCCGGCGCCGACCTCGAGGACCCGCTCGAACGTGGCGTCGGCCGGGACGACCTTGCGCAGCCGGTCGACGGCGTACTCGATGCAGCGCTCGTCGTAGGAGATGGAGAACTTCTCCTCGTAGCTGGCCGCCTCCCAGTCGTGGTAGGCGGCCTGCTTCTGCTTGAGGTCCATCGCGTCGGTGTCGGCGTAGGTGAGAGGCTCGGCGCTCACGGGTGCTCCTGGCAGGTGGCGCGACGCGCCCGGCGCGTCGGCGATCGTGGTGGTCAGCGTCCGGTGAACTCGGCCTTGCCGGGGCCGTGCTCGATGAAGCTGGCGATGCCGATCCGGGCGTCGTCGGTGGCGAAGCACTCGGCGAACAGCGCGGTCTCGAGGCGCAGCGCCTGATCGAGGGGCAGCTCGGAGCCGTCCTCCATCGCACGCTTGGCGAGCGCGGTGGCGTACGGGCCGGCCGCGTACCGGGCGGCGGCCGCGTGGGCGGCGTCGTGGAGTTCGTCGACGGGGTGGACCGCGTCGGCCAGGCCGATGCGCTCGGCTTCGACGGCGTCGACGATCCGCCCCGAGAAGACCAGCTCCTTGGCACGCGACAGGCCGATCAGGCGCGGCAGCCGTTGCGTCCCTCCCGCCCCGGGGATGATGCCGAGCAGGATCTCGGGCTGCCCGAGCTTGGCGTTGTCGGCGAGGAAGCGGAAGTCGCAGGCCAGGGCGAGTTCGCAGCCGCCACCGAGGGCGTACCCGGTGATCGCGGCGATCGTCGGCATCGGGACGCGGGCGAGGGTGTCGAGGCTGCGCTGCAGCACCTCACCGACCCGCCGGACGTCCTGGTAGTCCCACTCGGGGAACTCCTTGATGTCCGCCCCGGCGGCGAAGACCTTCGGGCCGCCGGTGATCACCAGCGCGCGGACGTCGTCGCGTTCGGTCGCCTCGGTGGCCGCCTCGGCGATCTCGCGCCAGACCTGCAACGACAGGGCGTTCATGGGAGGACGTTCGAGACGGAGCGTGCCCACCCGGGTCCCCGCATCGACGTCGAGACGGACGAACTCGCCCACGGTCCTACGCTCCCACGTTCGGTGGCCGCCGAGTCTAACGGCGGCCCGCCCCCACCTCCTCGCCGAGTCACGGCCCCCGCCGTGCGGTCCCCAGCACGGCCCGGACGTGGCAGGATCGGCGGAGACCGACCCGGAGCACCGCGTGATCGACGACCAGGCGCACGAGCACGGCAGCGACTGCGCTGCGGCGCACGGCGAGGCGGACCACGGCCCGGACGCGGGGACCCTCGTGGCCGTGTTCGCCGGTCCGGTCGCCGAGGTGCTGCTGCGTTGGGGCCGCGAGCTCGGCTACCGCACCGTGCTGCTCGAACCCGAGGCCGTGCGCACGACCGCCGCGCACCGATCGGCCGCCGACGTCGTGGTCGACGATCCCGACGGGTTGGAGCTCGATGCGGCCACGGACGTGGTCGTGACCGACCACCACCGCGACGACCTCGGACCCGTCATGGCGCCGCTGGTCCGGGCTCGGCCGCGGTGGATCGGGATCATGGGCTCGCCGCGCCACGAGGGGCCGCACCACGCTGCGCTCGCCGCCGAGGGCGTGTCCGAGGACCTGGTCGCCACGGTGCGCCGCCCCATCGGTCTCGACATCGGATCGAAGGCACCGGCCGAGATCGCCCTGTCGACGCTGGCGGGGCTGGTCGCCGCCCGCAACGATCGCAGCGGCGGGTTCCCAGCAGCGCGCCGGTGACCGAGCTGCTCGCACTGGCACGTGCGGTGGCAGCCACCGACCGCCTGGTGGTGCTGACGGGGGCGGGCGTCTCGACCGCGTCGGGCATCCCCGACTACCGCGGCCCGAACGGCACGTGGACCACGGATCCCGAGGCCGAGGCGCGCGCGACCATCGACGCCTACGCGGCCGACGAGCAGGTCCGGCGCACCACCTGGCGACGCCGGGTCGACGGGCCGGTCCTCAGCGCCGTCCCGAACCCGGCGCACGACGCGTTGGTGGAGCTCGAGCGTCGGGGGCACCTGCACACCGTGGTGACCCAGAACGTCGACGGCCTGCACCAGCTGGCCGGGCACGCGCCCGAACGCGTGATCGAGGTGCACGGCAACGTGCACGGCGCACGGTGCCTGACGTGCGGCTGGACGGGCCCGATGGCGACCGTCCTCGCCCGGGTACGGCGAGGTGACCCCGATCCCCGCTGCGGCGCGTGCTGCGGGGTCCTGACCTCGACGACAGTGGCCTTCGGAGAGTCGCTCGATCCCGCGGTGCTGCAGCGAGCCCACGACGCGACGGTCTCGTGCGAGCTGTTCCTGGCCGTCGGTACCTCCCTGCTGGTGCACCCGGTCGCGTTGCTGCCGCGCACGGCGCTGCGCGCAGGCGCGACGTTGGGCATCGTGACCCGTGGGCCGACACCGTACGACGCCGAGGCCGCGATCCGGATCGATGACGACGCCGGCGCGACCCTCAGCGCCGTGGTCGACCTGCTCGACGACATCTGACCGGCGGCGACCGCCCCACCCGATGCGGGAGCCCGTTCGTCCCCTGCCCGCGGGTTGCCCTAGCCTCACCGTCGCATCCGCGCCCGCACCCGCCCTCCGCAGGCGCAGGCTCGCCCCCTTCTCGGGACGTCTCGTCCCGCTCGCTGACCGGATCTCCAGGAGCTACCCGTGGCTGCCACCATCTTCTACGACCAGGACGCTGACCTCTCGCTGATCCAGGGCCGCACGGTCGCGGTCCTCGGGTACGGCTCCCAGGGGCACGCCCACGCGCTC